>JAHCKF010000177.1 GCA_026125925.1 Pseudolabrys sp. | reverse complement strand
ATCATGACCTCCCACCCGCTCATCCGCATGCTCGATCGCGGCTCGACGCTCTTCCTGGTGTTGCTCGCCGCGTTCGCTATCGCCATTCCGGTGCTCAATCTCCTGGTGCCGGCGACGTCGAGCCTGCACGTCTCGACTTATCTGGTGGCGCTGCTCGGCAAGTACATCTGCTACGGCCTGCTCGCGCTGTCGATCGATCTGATTTGGGGCTATGTCGGCATCCTGTCGCTCGGCCACGGCGCCTTTTTCGCGCTCGGCGGCTACGCCATGGGCATGTATCTGATGCGCCAGATCGGCACGCGTGGCGTCTATGCCGATCCGATCCTGCCGGACTTCATGGTGTTCCTGAACTGGAAGGAACTGCCGTTCTTCTGGTACGGCTTCCAGAACTTCGGCTACGCCATGTTCATGGTGCTGTTCGTGCCGGGGCTGCTGGCCTTCGTGTTCGGCTGGTTCGCCTTCCGCAGCCGCGTCACCGGTGTCTATCTGTCGATCATCACGCAGGCGATGACCTACGCGCTGCTGCTCGGCTTCTTCCGCAACAATTTTGGCTTCGGCGGCAATAACGGCCTGACCGACTTCAAGGACATCCTCGGCTTCAACATCCAATCCGAAGCCACGCGCAATGCGCTGCTGGTGATCTCGTGCCTGATGCTGGCGATCTGCTTCCTGATCTGCCGCGCCATCGTCACGTCGAAATTCGGCAAGGTGCTGGTGGCGATCCGCGACGCCGAAGCGCGCACGCGCTTCATGGGGTACCGGGTCGAGAGCTACAAGCTGTTCGTCTTCACGGTGTCGGCCTGCATGGCCGGCATTGCCGGCGCGCTCTATGTGCCGCAGGTCGGCATCATCAATCCGAGCGAGTTCGCGCCGGCCAACTCTATCGAGGCCGTCATCTGGGTCGCGGTCGGCGGCCGCGGCACCTTGATCGGCGCCGTGCTGGGCGCCTTCGTCGTCAATTACACCAAGACGTTCTTCACCACAGGCCTGCTCGCGCCATACTGGCTGTTTGTGCTCGGCGGCCTGTTCATCGGCACGACGTTGTTCCTGCCGCGCGGCATCGTCGGCACCTGGACGCACTGGCGCGCCGGTGTGAAGGAAAAGAGTGAAGCCAAACGCTTGAATATGCGCTCGGCCGACGCCGAGGACGGCATGCTGCCGACGGCCGGTTCGCCGGCCACGCAGCCCGGTGCGGCGGAGTAGGGCAGCATGACCGACGCCTCCTACAATTCCGAAACCACCTCGGCGCTGCTCTATCTCGACGGCATCAGCGTGTCGTTCGACGGCTTCCGCGCGCTCAACGAATTGTCCTTCATCATCGAGCCGGGTGAGATGCGCGCCATCATCGGTCCGAACGGCGCCGGCAAGACGACGATGATGGACGTCATCACCGGCAAGACCCGCCCCGATACCGGCGACGTGTTCTTCGAGCAGGGCAAGTACGATCTGTCGACCCTGGACGAGACCGAGATCGCCACGCTGGGCATCGGCCGCAAATTCCAGAAGCCGACGGTGTTCGAGATGCACACCGTCGAGGACAATTTGCAGCTCGCGCTGAAGAATGACCGCAGCGTCAAGGCGACCTTGTTCTGGACATCGTCGGCGGAGCAGGAATCGCGCATCGACGACGTGCTGGAGACGGTGCGCCTCAAGCACCTGCGCCATCGCGTCGCCGGTTCGCTGTCGCACGGCCAGAAGCAGTGGCTCGAGATCGCCATGCTGCTGGCGCAGGATCCGAAACTGCTGCTGGTCGACGAGCCGGTCGCCGGCATGACCGATGTCGAAACCATGCAGACCGCCGAACTCTTGCGTGAGATCAACAGGACCAAGTCCGTGGTCGTGGTCGAGCACGACATGGCTTTTGTCCGCGAACTCGGCGTCAAGGTGACGTGTCTGCACGAAGGCTCGGTGCTGGCCGAAGGGTCGATCGACCAGGTCTCGGCGAACGACCGCGTTGTCGAAGTGTATTTGGGGCGGTGATGGGCGAAGCGCGCACTCTGGACTTTTCCCGGGCGCAGCGCGGCGTTCTTACGCTGCGCTGCAGACCCGGGATCGTTGCGAACGCAGCGGTTGGGACGGTCCCGGCTCTGCGGTGCATTACTTCGCTGCGCTCATACCGCACCGCGTCCGGGACAAGGGATTGATCATGCTCCAGGTCTCCAACATCGATCTCTATTACGGCGCGGCGCAGGCCCTGCGCGGCATTTCGCTGACCGCCGAGCCCGGCAAGGTGACCTGCGTGCTCGGCCGCAACGGCGTCGGTAAATCGAGCCTGCTGCGCGCGCTGGTCGGCCAGCGGCCGGTCAAGAACGGCTCGATCATGTTCGAGGGCAAGGACATCACCAAGCTGCCGACCGTCGAGCGCGCGCGCGGCGGCATCGCTTATGTGCCGCAGGGCCGCGAAATCTTCCCGCTGCTCACCGTGCAGGAAAACCTCGAGACCGGCTTCGCGCCGCTCAAGCGGGCGGATCGTAAAGTGCCGGATGACGTCTTCACTTTATTCCCGGTGCTCAAGAGCATGCTCGGGCGGCGCGGCGGCGATCTGTCCGGCGGTCAGCAGCAGCAACTGGCGATCGGCCGCGCGCTGACCATGCGGCCGCGGCTGCTGCTGCTCGACGAGCCGACCGAGGGCATCCAGCCCTCGATCATCAAGGACATCGGCCGCGCCATTTCCTATCTGCGCTCGCTCGGCGACATGGCGATCATCCTGGTCGAGCAGTATCTCGATTTCGCCCAGGAGCTCGGCGATCATCTGGTCGTCATGGACCGCGGCGCCATCGTCTACCAGAGCGACAAGGCGAACCTCGACGAGGGCGCGCTGCATCGGGCGATGGCGATTTAGTTTCTTTCTTCACCTCCCCCTTGAGGGGGAGGTCGCTCGCCGAGCGGTTGCGAGGCGAGCGGGTGGGGGGTCCTGTGATAGCTTCTCCCGGCAAACTACCCCCCTCCCTAACCCTCCCCCTCAAGGGGGGAGGGGACAGGTCAGTGCTCGTGGCCGAAACCGACAGTTCCCAGACCTTCCTCGCGAACCGCGCCACAGGTCACATCGGCCTGTCGGTCGTGGCGGCGGATGGCGTCACGCGCCGCGCCCAGGTGCACGAGCACGGTTCGCTGCGCGCGCGCTTTCCCAATACGCATGACGCCGCGCTCGAAGCCGTGATCGTCAACACCGGCGGCGGCATGACCGGCGGCGACCGCTTCACCATCGACATGTCGGTCGGCGAGGGCGCTTCGCTCATTGTCGGCACCGCGGCGGCGGAGAAGATTTATCGCTCGACCGGCCCGGCGGCCGAGATGGATGTGACGTTGAAGGTCGCGGCCGGCGGGCGGCTGGCCTGGCTGCCGCAGGAGACCATTTTATTCGACCGCGCGCGGCTGTCGCGCCGCATCGACATCGATCTTGCGGCCGACGCATCATTGATCATGGTCGAGGCGGCGGTGTTCGGCCGCGCCGCCATGGGCGAAGCGATGCTGGAAGGCTCGTTCATCGATCGCTGGCGCCTGCGCCGCGATGGCCGGCTGATCTATGTCGACACCGCCAAACTGGATTCGGCGAAGCTCGACGGCGCTATTGCCGCGCAACTCGGCCAGCGTGCCGTCGCCGATGGCGGCATCGCGCTGGCGACCGTGCTGGTCGCGCCGGGCGGCGGCGACGAGCTCGAGCGGGTGCGTGCGCTCGCGGATGCCTTCGCCGGCGAGGTCGGCATTTCGTCGTGGAATGGTCTCGCCGTGGCGCGCCTCATCGCCAAGGATGGTGCTAACCTGCGCCACGACATCATCGCGCTGCTCGCCGCGCTCGGCACATCTGTGCCGCGGCTGTGGCTGCAATAACTTCGACGTAGAGGCAGAAATGAATCTGACGCCCCGGGAAAAAGACAAGATGTTCATCGCGCTCGCCGCCATGGTGGCGCGCAAGCGGCTGGAGCGCGGTGTCAAGCTCAACCATCCGGAAGCGGTGGCGCTGATTTCCGATTTCATCCTCGAAGGCGCGCGCGACGGCCGCACCGTGGCCGAACTGATGCGCGACGGCGCCCATGTCGTCACCCGCGCGCAATGCATGGACGGCATCGCCGAGATGATCCACGACATCCAGGTCGAAGCGACCTTTCCCGACGGCACCAAGCTCGTCACTGTTCACGATCCGATTCGTTGAAAGGACCTAAAACGATGAAGCGTCTTCTCGCCACCGCCGCCGTTCTCGTCGCCGGCTCCGCGCCCGCCTTCGCTCATGTCGGCGTCGGCTCGACCGCGTCCTTCGCCGCCGGCATCGCGCATCCGCTGTCCGGCCTCGATCACATGACGGTCATGGTCGCGGTCGGCCTGTGGGCGGCGCTCAAGGGTGGCCGCGCATTGTGGATCTGGCCGGCGACCTTCGTCGGCGTAATGCTGCTCGGCGGCGCATTGGGTATGGCGCATGTCGCATTGCCTTTCGTCGAGCCGGCGATCCTCGCCTCGGTGGTGGCGCTGGGCATTCTGGTGGCGCTGGCGATCGACCTGCCGGTCTGGGCCGGCGCGGCGATCATCGGCGCCTTCGCCGTATTCCACGGCCACGCCCACGGCTCGGAAGTCGCGGAGAACATCGGCGGCTTCGAATACATGGCGGGCTTTGCGGTGGCCACCGCGAGCTTGCACGCCATCGGTATCGGTTTCGCGCGCTTTGCCACGCGTCATTCGCTGCGGCCGCTGGTGCGCGTCGCCGGTGCGGTGTGCGTCGCCATCGGCGCGGGGCTTTATATGGGGGCCATCTAATGACCCCCGGCGAGATGTTCATCCAGGACGGCGAGATCGAACTCAACGCCAAGCGCAAGACGGTGACGCTGACGGTCGCCAATTCCGGCGACCGGCCGATCCAGGTCGGCTCGCACTATCATTTCTTCGAGACCAACCCGGCCCTGAAGTTCGATCGCAAGAAGGCGCGCGGCATGCGGCTCGACATCGCCGCCGGCACCGCGGTGCGCTTCGAGCCGGGGCAGACGCGCGAGGTGCACCTCGTCGCGCTCGCCGGCAAGAAGACGATCTACGGTTTCCGCGGCGACGTCATGGGTAAACTGTAAGGCGCGCAGCATGGAGTGGGCGGCCTTCCTCGCATTCGTTCTGACCAGCGTGCTGATGGACCTGACGCCGGGTCCGGCGGTGCTCAAGGTCGTCGGCGACGGCATGCGCCATGGTTTCAGGCCGGCGCAGGCTTCGATCGCCGGCATCCTCGCCGCCAACGCGATGTATTGCGCGCTGTCGGCGCTCGGCCTGTCGGCGCTGCTCACGGCGTTCCCGGTGCTGTTCGAGTTCATCAAGTGGGCCGGCGTCGCCTATCTCGTCTGGATCGGCCTGCAATCGCTGCGCGACGCGTTGAGCGGCGAGGCGGTGCCCGCTGCGGTGTCGCCGCGCGGCACGCCGCGCGCGCTGTTCCGCTCCAGCTTCGTGCTGCAGGGCGCCAATCCGAAATCCTATCTCTATTTCGCGGCGATCCTGCCGGCCTTTGCGCCGGCCGACGCCGCGCCGCAGTGGATCCTCATCCTCGGCGCCATCTCGATCCTGCTCGAATATCCCTCGCTGCTCGTTTATTCGCTGCTCGGCGGCAAGGTGGCGCAGGCCGCGACCGGGCCTAAGGCGCGGCGCGGCTTCAGCGCATTGTCCGGCGCCGCCGTCATCGCCGCCGCCGTCATGGTGGCGCGCAGCTCCCTCGCGCCGCGGGGAGGCTGACATGGCACCAGCGGGAAACCTTCGCCGCGCCCGGATGTTTGTAACGAGAACAATCCTGCCGGGAGCAAACGATGAAGCAAACCTATATGGGCGGCTGCCAGTGCGGCAAAGTCCGCTTCGAGGTCGAGACCGAAATCGACAAGGTCATTTCCTGCAACTGCTCGCGCTGCTCGAAACTGGGGTCGCTGCTGGCGGCGGCGCCGGCCAAGGATTTCAGGTTGCTCTCGGGGGAGGGCGATCTGACGACCTTCCAGTTCAACAAGCACGTCATCGATCATCGCTTCTGCGCGACCTGCGGCATTCAGCCTTACGCCCGCGGCAAGGGGCGCGACGGCAACGCCATGGTCATGATCAATGTGCGCTGCCTGGACGGCGTCGATCCGGAGAGCTTCGATGTGATGAAGTTCGACGGCCGCAGCATGTAAGTGGCGGCGCTGCGTGGCCCCGCGCATGTTCCCGAAAAGTGTGCAGCGGTTTTCGGGTCAGAACGTGCGCAATGCAAAAAGCCATAACGGGCGGACCGTCGTCCGCCCGTCTCAAGCTCTCGGATCCGTTTCCGGGCTGCGCGCGTGAGCGCGCGAACCGGTACCCAGTTACTGAGAGCCAGGACCGGCAAGCTCGGACCGCATTCATTGCCCGACGACGCGAACGCCGCCGGCAGCGCCTACGTTCCAGGCCCGCTCTGGCCATGGCGATCAATCCTGTTCGGCGAAGCCAAAGACGATTGATCTGGCACCAAGCCTATTCCTTGCCGCCAGCATGGCAAGAGCCCGGAATCGCCGGTTGATAACTCTGGGGATTATTAAACAGCCGTGATGTTTGTTCGTTTCGCAACGCCGTCATTCGCTCGGAGCTGATCGATGTCCGTCAAGATGAAGCGCAAGGCCTATGCCGACATGTTCGGCCCGACCGTCGGCGACAAGGTGCGGCTCGCCGACACCGATCTCATCATCGAGGTCGAGAAGGACTTCACCGTCTATGGCGACGAGGTGAAGTTCGGCGGCGGCAAAGTGATCCGTGACGGCATGGGCCAGTCGCAGATCACGAACAAGCAAGGCGCGATGGACACGGTGATCACCAACGCGCTGATCCTCGACCATTGGGGCATCGTCAAGGGCGACATCGGCATCAAGGAAGGCCGCATCGCCGCCATCGGCAAGGCCGGAAATCCCGACATCCAGCCCGGCGTCACCATCGTCATCGGGCCTGGCACCGACATCATCGCCGGCGAGGGCAAGATCATCACCGCCGGCGGTTTCGACTCGCACATCCATTTCATCTGCCCGCAGCAGATCGATGACGCGCTCTATTCCGGCGTGACGACGTTGCTCGGCGGCGGCACTGGGCCGTCGCACGGCACCTACGCCACCACCTGCACGCCGGGGCCGTGGCACATCGGGCGGATGCTGCAGTCGTTCGATGCGTTCCCGGTCAATCTCGGCATAGCGGCGAAAGGCAATGCCTCGCGTCCGGCGGCGCTGGAGGAGATGATCAAGGCCGGCGCCTGCGCCATGAAGCTGCACGAGGACTGGGGCACGACGCCGGCGGCGATCGACAACTGCCTCACCGTCGCCGAGAAA
>JAHCKF010000176.1 GCA_026125925.1 Pseudolabrys sp. | reverse complement strand
GGAGCGGCACGCAATATATTTCGGAGTATTCAGGTGCCGGTTTATCCCTCCCCCGCAGGGGGAGGGTGGCGCCGCGCGACAGCGCGGTGACGGGTGGGGTTTTGCATACGGCGGACTGAACCCCACCCGGCTCGCTATCGCTCGCCACCCTCCCCGAAGACGGGAGGGATAAGAAGGCACGCGGCAACGCGTGGAAGCGAGTTTACGCCGCCGGCTTCTTCTTCGGCTTGGCGGCCGGCAGCTTGACCATCTGCGTTTCGTCATCGCCCGGCAGCGGCGAGGCATCCGCCGTGTCGCCGCTCTGGCCCTGCGACGACTCGTTCTTCGGCTTGGACGGCGCCGGCTTCGCATTCGCCGGCTTCTTCTCCGCCGGTGCGGCGGCGACGGCTTCGGTCTCCGGCTGGCTCAGCCAGCCCTGGACGCGGGCATAGGCGACGATCTTGTCGCCGATGGCGCGGCCGAGCTTGCGCGACGCGCTCTCGACATCGGGCGACAGCTTTTCCTTGGCGCCGTCGCCGGCCGCCAGCACGCCGGCAATCACGGCATTGTCGGCGGCCGCCGCCTTGCCCGAGGGCAGCTTGCCGTTGGCCTCGGCCGCGAAGGTCATCAGGTCGCGTTTGCCGAAGGTGGAGAATTTCGACACCGTCATGTCGGCGGCGACGTTGCTTTTGCCACCGCCGATGCCGGCCTCGTTCTTCTTCGCGGCAGGATCGGCCGCGCGCAGGCGGCCCTTGACGATGACAGCGTCGCTCGAAGCGGAAAGCCCCTCCTCCGCGCCCGGCGCCGCTTCCAGCCCGGCTTCACGCAAGGTGGCGACGATGCTGGCGACGATCTCGTCATTCACGCGGTCGATGGTGCGCGGCTTGCGCTCGAAGGTCGGGAACGCGCCGATCTTGCGCTCGAGCCGGGCGGTGTAGCCGCGATCGATGAGCAACACATCCGAGGATACGACAAAGTCGCTGACGACGATGGCTTTGGGTTTGGGCGAGGAGGCTGCGGACGAGGCCGTATTGCCGGTCGCCAGCTTCATGTCGGATTCGACGCAGCCCGTCAGCAGCAGCAATGCGGCGACGCAGAGGCTCAGGCTTCGCATGGGAGGTGGCTCGAGGTTGTCGCCGGCATTGGGAATCGGCCGGCCGATCTGGCGCGCTCTATTGCGGTCAAATCGTGGAACCGGTCAAGCGGAGCCGGGCTCGGTTGCCCCCGCTTTCCCCTTCCGCCGTTTGCCGCGATGGCGCCGGCGCTCGGTCCCGCCGGGCGGCAAGGCCTCGGCCGGAGCCTCGACGGCCAGCGGCGCCTCGTCCACTGGCGCGGCAGCGAGCGCGGCCGCCGGCACCGGCTCGGGCGCGATCACCGGGCCCGCTGCCGCCACGGCGGCGCGCCGCGCTTCCTTGGCGAGACGGCGGCGCTCGCGGGCCCGCGCCAGCGAACGCTCGATGCGCTCGGTGGCGCTGCGCCACCAGTACAGCCCTTGCGCCACGCCGGCGCCGACGCGGCCGCCGGCCCAGACCAGTTCATAAGGCGCAAACAGCCGCCAGGTGTCGTCATTCTCGACTAGGCCCCGCGCGATCAGTTCGCCGGCCATCGCGGTGGTGTTGAGACCGTGGCCGCCGAAACCGCTGGCGAGCCAGACGCCTTCCGCCATCTGGCCGATCTGCGGCATGCGGTGGATGGTGCGGCCGAGCGTGCCCGACCAGATATCGGCGACCGCCAGCGGCCCGAGCCCGGGAAACTTGCGCGCCATGTCGGACACCAGCGCAGCGGCAAAGCGGCGCGCCTCGGCCGGCCAGACGCGGATGCGGCCGGACACCATCAGGCGGTCGCCATCGACGATACGGTAGTGATTGTCGGCCCGGTCGGTATCGCTCACCGCGCCGCGATATTTGATGAAGGCATCGAGCCGGTCGCCGAGCGGTTCGGTCACCATGACGTAGGTGGTGACCGGCAGCAGCGTCACTGCCAGCGACGGCATCAGGTTGCCGAGCTGCACATTGCCGGCGAACACGACATGCGAGGCGCGCACGCGGCCGTTCGGCGTGACGATGCGTTTGCGCACGCCGGCCGGATCGATCGACAGCGCCGGCGTCTCCTCGAAGATGCGCGCGCCCGCCTCCACCGCGAGGCCGGCGAGGCCGATCGCATAATTGAGCGGATGAATATGAAACGCGTTGGCGAAATGCACCGCGTTGAAATAGCGGGAACTGGCGAGTGCGGCGCGCACGCGCTCGGTCGGCCACATCTCGACGTCGGCGCCGAGCCAGCGCAGCCGCTCGACCTGGGCGCGGATCGCCTTGGTGTTGTCGGTCTGATCGACGTGCAGCCAGCCGGCGACCGGATCGACGCCGGGCAGGTCGTTGTCGGCGATGGTGCGGCGGACGTAATCGACGCCCTGCTCCGAGAGTTCCCAGAGACGCTTGGTGTGATCGACGCCGATGCGCTCGACCATGTTGTCGATGGTCTCGGAGAAGCCCGGCAGCACGAAGCCGGTGTTGCGGCCGGAGGCGGCTTCGGCGATGCGCCCGGCTTCCAGGATCGCGACCGACCAGCCGCGGCGGGCGATCTCGCGGGCCGCCGTCAGCCCGGCGAGGCCGGCGCCGATGACGCAGACGTCGATGTCGAGGTCGAAGCCGAGGCGCGCGTGGTCGGGGCGCGGGATCCGCGTCGCCTCGTACCAGGTTGCAGGCGTCGGGTCGGGTTCGGTCATCAGGACAGGGTCTTTATGTCGCCATCCGGCACGGGGATGCCGGCCACCCCGCGGCGGGGGAGTGCTAAGGTGCCATAGATTCGAACCGGTCTCATCGGTCAATCCCTTGATACCGGCCCGATCCCCGCCCCCAACCGTTGGAACTGCTTATGCGGCGTCTTCTGCTTCTGCGCCACGCCAAAACCGAGCCCGCCACCCTCACTCACGAGGACCGGTCGCGGGCCCTGATCGAGCGCGGCCGCCGGGATGCGGGCAAGATCGGCGCCTATATGCAAACGCACGCGCTCGTGCCCGACCGCGTCGTGCTGTCGCCGGCCAAACGCGTGCAGGAGACGTGGAAATACATGGCTGGGGCTCTCAAGCGCGCGCCGGGCGCCACCACGGCCGAGCCGGTCTATGCCGCCACGCCGCATGACATTCTCGGCATCATCCTCGGGGCGCCGGCGGCCGCCCATTCGCTGATGATCATCGGGCATAACCCGTCGCTGCAGGACGTGGCGCTGATGCTGATCGCGTCCGGCGACATCGATACGCGCGAGCTGCTGCGCGAAAAGCTGCCGACGGCCGGGCTGGTCATCATCGACTTCCCGTTCGATGAGTGGAGAAACGTACATCCGCAAAGCGGGCGGCTAGAGCGTTTCGTGACGCCGAAGTCGCTGGAAGTCGGGACCCGGTAGCCTCTACGGCACAAGGTCGCGCGGCAGATCGTCGGGCCGGTATGAGCCCGGTCTGTTCAAGCGGAAAAACTGGCCGCCTTGCCAGAGGAACAACGCCAGGAAGGCTGCCACGAAGAGCGCCCCGGCCATGGCGCCGCTTTGCAGGCCGCGCACCGTGAGCGCGGCGAGCGACAAGGCGACGGCGGCAAACAGCACCAGCCCCGGCCAGTACAACAGCGGCGGGCTGCCGCGCTCGTAAACCGGCGTCGCCCCGGACGCGGCCAGCCGGCGATGCAGCTCGACGAGGAAGGCGGTGTAGTCGCCGTCCTGGCGCACTTGTTCGACCATGCTCTTCCAGGTCGACGACACGATCTGGAGCTTGGGCGCGCCGTCGGCCCAGATCTCGGTGAGATAGCGTCGCGACTGCATGCTAGCCGGCTTGAACGACAGGCGGATGCGGCGGATGTCGCGATACGGTACGGTTCCGGAACGACGGCCGGCCTGAAAGGCCACGCCATCCGCCATCAGACGGAAGACGAAGGGCGCCCCGAGCAACGACGGGCGATAGGTGTAAGCGGGAGCCGCCTCGGCGCCCGGCGCCTCGCCGCCCGCTGCTTCGCTTTGTGACAATTCCATATCAGCCCCGTATTTCGGCGATATCCGGCGTTAACCATGATCGCGGTCTGCCCGGCCCGGCCGGGCCAAAGGGGCTTGCTTATGTTCCAATCCCCAATCGTTTATAATATCTTAAGAAGGCAATTGTGAACGGCTGGCGAAACGCCGGTCGTGTGGTGGAGGCGTTGTCATGGCGAAACTGTCGGACCTGTTTGGCCGTAAAATCGGCGAGCATGAGCCCGATCGCAGGTATGGCAGCACCCTGCCCGGCGAGCCCGCGCCCGCCCAGCAGCCGTTGCAGCCGGTCGCCCGCCAGATCGCGCCGGAAACCTTTTCCGACATCGGCTCCCGCATCGGCGAGGAAAACGAGGCGCTGCGCCACCTGCTCAACGACGCCGGCCGAAAGATCAGCGAACTCGACGAACTGAAGTCGGCCTTCGAAAAGATCGTCACGCCGTTCAATGCCACCTTGCGCGCGCTCGAGCAGGAAAAGTCGCAGACGCTGAGCCTGTCCGACATGCTCGCCGACTCGCGCGCCTCCTACGAGACCCTGCGCGCCGAATTCTATCAGGTCGAGCGCAAGGCCACCTCGCTGGAAGCCGAGGCCGAGAAGCTGCGCGAAGACCTCGAGCTCGCCCGCGAATCGAACCGCGGCCTGGAAAGCGTTCGCATCGAATTGTCGGACAGCGTCACGGCCCGCACCGCCCAGATCGCCGAGCTCGAGCGGCAACTGGCGCAGGAGACCAGCCAGCGCCGCGCCCTCGGCGATGCCCGCCGCACCGCGCAGGAACAGCTCGACGCCTCGGAAAAGCGCATCGTCGAACTCGAAGGCGAACTCGCCGCCGCCCGCGAGACGCTGGCGCTGCTCGAGGACGAGAAGCGCGCCCTGCAGGCCAATATCGACGCCGCGCTCAACGAAACTGCCCGCCTCACCCGCCGCCTGACCGAGAGCGAGAACACGCTGACCGCGACCCGCGCCCAGCTCGGCAAGGTCGAAGCGAGTTTCGCCGAGGCCTATGCCGAACGCGGCCGCCTCTCCGCCTCGCTCGACGAGTCCAAGGAGCAGCACCAGGCCGAGCGCAACAGCCTCAATATGCGGCTCGACGCCCTCCAGTCGCGCGCCGCCACCGCCGAACGCCTGCTCGCCGAGGCGCGCCAGAACCTGATCGCCCGCACCGAAGAAGTCCGCGCCTTCGATCGCAAGTCGGTGGAAGCGACCATCTCGCGCAACAACGCCGAAAAGCGCCTGACCCAGATGGAAGCGGCGCACGAGCAGCGCGAACGGCAGATCAAGGATCTCGAGCAGACGCGCATCGCGTTCTCCGAGCGCAACAACGCCCTCACCAAGGCGCTCAAGGCCCGCGAGACGGCGCTCGCCCGCGCCGAGGAGAAGATCGCCGCGCTGACCGAACGCAACGGCCATCTCGAGGCCGACGTCCAGGTGTCGCGCACCAATATCGAAAAGCGTGTCGAAGACCTGGGTTCTGCGCTGCAGCGCGAGCGCATGGAACGCGCCGTGGTCGAAGGCGCGCTCGAAGCTGCCCGCAAGGACAATTCGCGTCTGCAAAGCGAAGTCGCCGCGCTGCGCTCGACCTTGCGCCGCGGCGTGCCGCTCATCGAGGATGCACCGGCGCCGGTCTCCGAAAGCGAAACGCAATTCGCAAAAGGTTCCGAACCAGTGGAACAAACCGACAAGGTTTGACCGGCGAAGTGGCCTCGCAGCGCGGCGCAAAGCGCCGCACCCTCAGAGCAAGACAATAATGGAACGCGGGACTTGCTCCCGCGTTCATTTCATATGCGCGTGCGCTCAACCACGCGCTCCCGTCTTGCGTTGGGATTTCCACAGCTGAGGAGGATGACTTATGAACAAACACACGATTATTGCTGCCGCGCTGGCCACGGCGCTGGCCACCCCCGCCTTCGCGCAGTCCACCACGACGCCGGCTCCGTCGGCGACGCCGAATGCCGCGACCACCACCGATAAGCCCGCGGCCACGAGCACCGACAAGGCCACCATGGACAAGTCGGCTGCAACGACCGGTTCGGCGAACTTCGTGCAGACCCAGCAGTCGAGCGACTGGCGCGGTTCGAAGCTGATCGGCGCTTCGGTCTACGGTCCTGACAACGCCTCGATCGGCGAGATCAACGATCTGATCGTCGGCACCGACGGCAAGATCACGGCCGTGGTCGTCGGCGTCGGCGGCTTCCTCGGCGTCGGTCAGAAGGATGTGGCCCTGCCGTTCGAGAACATCTCGGTGACGCGCAAGGCCGACTCGGCCTCGATCGACAAGATCAAGGTCAGCTACACCAAGGATCAGCTCAAGGATGCGCCGAAGTTCGCCTATTACGAACCGGCCTCGAAGTCGTCGACGACGACCGGTTCGGGCGCCGCGGGCGGCATGGGCGGTTCGGGTGCGGGCGGCATGAAGCCGGCCACCCCGCCGGCCACCGGCACCGCCAAGTAAGCCGCGTCAGTGGACGCGTAAGCGAACAAACAAGCTGATTGAACTTTGGGATGCCCGGCCTCAGGCCGGGCATCTCTTTTTGCATTGCCCACATCTGTGACAAAGCGCCGACAAGCGCCTATATAGCGGGCATGGGCAAATGGTACGTCATCGTCCCGCTTATGGCGGTTCTGGCCGCGGCGCTCTGGTTCGCCGGCAGCGCTTGGGTCGAATTCGCGGGCGACATCCCGCTTTACGGCTATTTCGCCATTATCGGCGGCGTCTTCTTCTCGCTGCTGATCGGCGGCGGCCTGATGGCGCTTGCTTTTTATTCGGATCGCGCCGGCTACGACGATATGCAGGGCGGCGAGCGGCCCAAAGAGCCGCGGCAGTCGCCCTAGTCCAGGCTCACGGCCGGGTCCGAACGTCGTTTCCGTCGTTCCGGGAAAAGCTGTCTGTGGCAAAGCCGGCTATCTGAAAAGCCCGCGACCGGCTATTTGAGGCGCACTTCCACGCCAACGCCGCGGGTGATGCCATGAACAAGACCCTGGTCCAGGAACAGTTCGGAAAAACCGCCGCCCACTATCTGACGTCGACGCCGCATGCGCTCGGCAAGAGCCTCGAGCGCCTGGTCACCCTCAGCGCCCCGCAAAAAGATTGGCGCGCACTGGATATCGCCACCGGCGGCGGCCATGTCGCCTACACCTTCGCGCCGCACGTGGCGCGCGTCTGGGCCACCGACATCACCCAGGAAATGCTCGACATGGTGAAACTCGAAGCCGCCAAGCGCAGCCTCGGCAATATCCGGACCACTTATGCCAAGGCCGAGCAGTTGCCGTTCGACGACGGCAGCTTCGATCT
>JAHCKF010000175.1 GCA_026125925.1 Pseudolabrys sp. | reverse complement strand
CGTGCCTTCCACCAGCACCGAGCCTTCGCGCAGCACCGTGATCTTCTCGGCGAGCTCGAAGATGGCGTCCATGTCGTGGTCGATCACGATCATGGTGCGGCCGCGGGCGATCGACTTGAGCAGCTTGACGGTCTCGACGCGCTCGCGCGGGCTCATGCCGGCGAGCGGCTCGTCGAGCAATAGCAGCGATGGCGAAGTGGCGAGCGCCAGACCGATCTCGAGACGGCGCTTCTCGCCATAAGCGAGATCCGACACCAGACGGTCGGCGCGCTTGGTCAGATGCACCAGCGCCAGGGTCTCATCGACACGCTTGTCGAGGCCTTCGACGCTGGAGATGTCCTTCAGAAGATCGAGCTTGAAGGAGCCGCGCTTCTGCGCCAGCGCCGCAATGACGACGTTCTCGCGAACCGTGAGCCGGGTGAAGAGCTGGTTGACCTGGTAGCTCTTGGTCAAGCCGAGCTGGCAGACTTCGGTGACGCTGTAGCCGGTGATGTCCTGCCCTTCGAACTCGATCTTGCCGGACGTCGGATGAACCTCGCAGGTCAGCATCTTGAAGAAGGTCGACTTGCCGGCGCCATTCGGACCGATGACGCCGCGCAACTCGCCGCGCCTGACGGCGAAGTCGATATTGTCGTTGGCGACCAGGCCGCCGTAGCGCTTGGAGATGCCGGTGGTCTGCAGGATCACGTCGGAGCCTCGCGCCACCGCCGAGCCGACCGAGGCCGGCGCCGCCGAGGAGCCGATTTCGGTGTCGTCGTCGGTATCGTAGGTGATTTCAGTCGGCTCTTCCTCCTTGGGCTTGCCGTAGCGGGCGAGCCGGTAGAGGTCGATCAGCCCGCCGACGATGCCGCGGCGCAGGAAGCAAACCAGCAGCACGAAGACGATGCCGAGCACCAGCTTCCAGGTGGCGCCGAGATGCAGCGTGTTCTGGAAGAAGTCGGAGAGATAGAGCCACACCGTGGCGCCGACCAGCGGCCCGAACAAGGTGCCGGCGCCGCCGATCGCCGTCTGCATCACGAGCTGGCCGGAAGTCTCGAACATGAAGGCGTCCGGCGGCATGAAGCCCTGCATCATGCCGAGGAGGCCGCCGGCAAAACCGGCATAGGCCGCCGCGACGACGAAGGCGGTGAGTTTGTAGGTGTGGATGTTGTGGCCCACCGCCGCGGCGCGCAGCGGATTGTCGCGGATGGCGCGCAGCACGGCGCCGACCGGCGAGCGGATGATGCGCAGCGCGATCACCATGCCGACGAAGAACCAGAAGGCGAGGAAGGCGTACATGGTCCAGTCGGTGTTGAAGCGCAGCGTGGTGAAGCCGAGATAGATCGAGGGCTGCGGCACGCCGGGCAGGCCGTTTTCGCCCCCGGTGAATTCCGCCAGAGGGCTGAACTCGACGAAGAAGAACACCTCGGCGATCGCCACCGTGATCATGGCGAAATAGATGCCGGTGCGTTGCAGGGCGATGAGGCCCACCAGATAACCGATCACGGTCGCCGCCAGCATGCCGATGACGAGGGACAGGAGCGGGTATGGGAAGCCGGCGACGGTCAACAGATAGGCCGCCACCATGCCGCCGGTGCCGAAGAAGGCCGATTGGCCGAAGGACAGGAGGCCGGTGAAGCCGAACAGGATATCGAAGCCGATGCCGAACAGGCCCCAGACGAGGATGCGGTTGATGGTAGTCGGCGAGAAGCCGAGATGCGGCAGGATGAAGGGCGCGGCGATCAGGCCGATCGCGGTGAGCACTTCGACGAGGAGCGGACGTTGCTTGAGCATGGGCCGGCCTTACTCGCGACCGGTGGTGCCGAGCAGGCCATAAGGCCGCAGCACCAGCACCAAGGTCATGGCGATGAACAGCATGACGTAGGAATAGCCGGGGTTGAACATGGAGGTGATGCTGATGATCTCGCCGGCGATCAGGCCGCCGAGCACGGCGCCCGGGAAAGAGCCGACGCCGCCGATCACCACGACCACGAAGGTCTGCACCAGAATGGCTTCGCCGACGTCCGGCGCGATCGAGACGACGGGAGCGTTGACGATGCCGGCAAAGCCGGCGGCCATGGCGCCGATGCCGAACACCAGCATGAACACCTTGTAGACGTCGATGCCGAGGGCATCGACCATGACCGAATCCTCGATGCCGGCGCGCACGATCATGCCGATTCGCGTGCGGTAGAGGATGACGTAGAGCACGATCAGTGCGATGGCGACGATGCCGAGCAGCGCCAGGCGGTAGGTCGGGTAGATCATGAAGCCGAGATTGGTGATGCCGGTAAACAGCGCCGGCGGCGGTGTCATCTTCGACAGGCTGCCGAAGCCGAAGCGCACCGCTTCGACGAAGACGATGCCGAGGCCGAAGGTGACGAGAAGCTGATCCTCATGCGGCCGGCCGTAGAAATAGCGGATGATGCCGCGCTCCATGATGACGCCGACCAGCATCACGAACAGCGATCCCGCGGCCACCGCGACCAGGAACGAACCCGTATAGGTGTAGGCCACCCAGCCGGCATAGCCGCCGAGCATGAACATCGCGCCGTGCGCGAGATTAAGGACGCCAAGCGTGCCGTAGATGATGGTGAGGCCGGAGGAGATCAGCGCTAGCAGCGCGCCGAGCACCAGCCCGTTGAAGCATTGCGAAAAGAAATTTGCCCAATTGACCACGTTGTCGCCCGTCGTCCGAGGTTGGTGGGAAATGAAATTCGGCGAACCGAAAGTGCGCGAATGGCCGGGCGCGTCCCAAAGTCCGGCCCGGCCATCGCATCGCATGAAGTCGCCCGTCCGTCAGGACGGGCGCGTCACGATCAGGTGTAGCTGCCGAGCTTGCAGCCGAACGCATCCGGCTTCTGCATCAACGGCTCGCCCGGAACGACTTCGAGAACTTCCCAGAAGTCCTCCTTGTTCTTCATGTCCTTCGGCGCCTTGCCCTTGACGATGACGACCGGGCGGACGCACTGGTGGTCTTCCGGACGATAGTGGCAATCGCCGACGAGGCCGGGAATGGTCTCGCCCTTTTCGTACTGCTTGATGATGTCCGGCGGGTAGAAGCTGTTCGCTTCGGTCACCATGCGCGCCCAGTGGGCGAAGCTGATGTAGCCGTTTTCCGCGCCCCATTCCGGCCGGTAGCCGAATTTCTTCTGGAACGATTCGACGAACATCTTGGCCAGTGGATACTTGTCTTCCAGCGTCCACCAGAAGTCGGTCGCCGCATAGACGCCTTCGGTGAGCTCGGCGCCCACTTCCTTGGCGAGGAACGGGATCTGATACGGGATCACCATCTTCATCTTCGGCGTCAGGCCGAACTGCTTGGCCTGCTGAACCGAAAGCACGGCGTCGCGGCCCCAGTTGACGTTGACGATCACGTCGGCGCCGGAGTTGGCGATGTTGGTCAGATACTGCGAGAAGTCCTGCGTGCCGAGCGGCGAGATCTGGTTGGTCACCATGCTCCAGCCGCCGTTCTTGGTCAGGTAGTCGTTGACCGACTTGGTCACGGTGTGGCCGTAGGTGTAGTCCGGCGTCATGAACGCCGCCTTCTTGCCCTTGCCGTAGGCCTTGACCAGCACCGGGCCGATCGCGTTCGCCGCCGTCTCGCCGTAGAAGTTCTGGCGGAAGCCGTAGCGCACGCAGTCCTTGCCGGTGGTGTCGTTGGAGCCCGAGATCGCCGCGAGGTAAAGGATCTTTTCGCGCTGGGCGAACTTGTTGAGCGCCACCGCGACGGCCGACGAGGTCGAGCCGGTCATGCAGATGATCTTGTGCTGGTTGATGAAGGTCTGCTGCGCCTGCACCGCCTGGTTCGGCTTGGCGGCGCTGTCGGCGGCGAGGATTTCGACCTTCTTGCCGAGCAGGCCCTTGGTCACCTTCGGCGCGATCTGCTTCATCAGCGGATGGCCGTTGTTGATGTGCTCGATGGCGAGCTGCATGCCCTTCAGCTCGTCTTCACCCTGCACCGCGTAGGTGCCGGTGCGCGGCACCGCGGCGCCGATATAGACGGTGTCGCCCTTCGAGCCTTCCGGCCAGGTGCCGATCGGCGGCTTGTCGGCCGCGAACACGTGATTCACGAATCCCGGAATCACCATGCTGCCCGCGAGTCCGGCGCTGCCCTGCAGCAGCGCGCGGCGGGACACGCCGTTGTCGTCAAAAGAAAAAGCCATATCAGTTCTCCTCCCTTATGAGGTTCATCCGAGGCACTCCCCGAATGTGTTTGTGTTTTGTCTGCGACGCCGATGTTTCGGCCGTCGCTGACGGCTGCCGCGAACGCCCCCTATGCAGCAGCGTGCCATCCACGCGCCGAGTGTTCGCGCGCCGATGTCGTCATTGTCGCAAATTCCGTCATGGAGATCACGCCACGTCAATGCCACTTTCGTTCGAGATCGCGTTGCCGCGACGCGACGACGATGCTGCAACGCGCGCGACGATGATCGCAACGATAATGATGCGCGAACACAAGCGCGCGATGCTCGGCGAGCGACAGCATCGATGCATTGATTGCTCCTGCCTCTCAGCGACTATCATTCAATTGGCATTGCCTATGGAACTCACGCGCCGCACGCGCACGAGTCATCTGCGAAAAATTCTGCGCGATGACTCGCGACGCGGCCGCGAGAGCTTGCGTGGTCGGTGTTCGATTTTTTTCCGCTCTGACGCGGCGCGCCGCCTCGCATGACAGATGAGCGACGGCGCTGCCGCGCCCGCGCATCGTCGCGGTGCGTCCGCGGCTGCGACGAAAGTCGCAACGCCGGCGGCCTCCGCGCCACTCTCTCTATCTATGCTGCAGTGCGGTCGGCGGCAGCTTGCCAAACCGCCCGCTTTTCGGTCTTGTCCTGCGCCGGGTCGCCGGCGCGTCCGCGTCCGCGCGACCTCCTGCGAGGCCCGCTTGCGAGGCTGTTGGAACGTTCGCCCATCACCGAAACCATGACCGAAACCATGTCCGAAGCCACCAGCGCCGCCGCCGTTCCGCAGCCCGATCCCGGTCTCGTCCGCCCGCTCGCCGTCGCGCTCGCCCTGATCGCGCTCGCGGTGATGGTCGCCGCCATCCTGATCGGCAATCAGTGGTTCCTCACTTACGTGCACATCATGGCCGGCGTGCTGTGGACCGGCATCGACCTGTTCATGGGCTTCATCATCGGCCCGGTGCTGCGGCTGACCGCGCTGCCGGTGCGCCGCGCGGTGATGCTCAACCTCATCCCGCGCACCGTGTTCCTGATGCCGAGCCTGTCGATCATCACCTCGACGTCGGGCTGGTTCCTCGCCTCGCAGATCGGCTATCTCGATCTCGGCTATCCGGAGTTCTGGTGGGTGATCGCCGCGCTGGCGATCGTCACCGTGCTCGGCGTGCAGGGCCTGTTCTATCTGCTGCCGACCAACATCCGGCTCTATTACATCTACCAGCGCCCCGACGCCGACCCGGCCGAGATCGTCCGCGTCATGGGCTCCTATATCCGCGTCGTCGCCATCCAGGGCGCGATGCAGGTCGCGATCATCGTGGTGATGGCGAAGTTCGGCTCGGGACTCTAGGCGTCCAGACAAGCGTGCCTTCGGACTTGATCCGGGGTGGCGACCGGCTTTCGCCGGCGCGGACCTTCGGTTCGGACCAGAGCCTGCGCAAAAATCAGTCGCGGTCGATGCAGACCCAGACGCCGCCGCGCGAGGCCGACTGCACGCGGACCCGCATGTCGCGCTTCGGATTGTGGTAGTCGCCGGTCCAGCCGAATTCGAGATTGACCGGGCCCTCCGCCGCCGCCTCGGCGATCCGGCCGCAGAAATCCGCGCCGCCGAATTTCTCGCATAATTCGTAGAGATTGATTCCCACCGCCGACTGGTTGTAGCCGGACAGCCGCGCCTCGGTGTCGCTGTAGAACCGGATCAGGCCGTCGAGATCGAGCAGCATCACTCCGAACGGCAGCGCGTTGAGCTCGGCCTGACTGAGATTTTCGATTTGTTGCGCGAGATCGGGGGAGTCGAAATCGACCGGTCCAGCCATGAAGTCCCCTTCCCCAATCGTTTCTTCTTGTTGCCGCTGACAGAGCGCGGCTTTGTCGGCCGGATCACTCCGGCAGCGGCATCTGAGCATGCCCGCGATGGACGCGCAGCCACAATTTCACCTTACACACGAAATTTGTCGCTCCTAAAAATTTTAAGATTGAATAGTCGCAACCCGCGGATTTGAGGTGGCTGATTTTAATGGATCGGAAGAGAATTGACAGTGTACCAACGAATCGCGCGGCGGCGGCGCGACGCGCGCTAACCGATCCTGATATGCGCGGCCTCGACCGCGCGCCGCATGCGGGCGAGTTCCCGCGCGATCGCGGCGCGGAATTCCGCCGGCGTATTGCCGACCGGCCGCGCCTGCTGCAACGCCAGCGCGCGGGCCGCCTCCGGCGCGGCGAGCGCCGTCACCGTCGCGGCATGGAGCCGGGCGATGGCGGCCGGCGGGGTCGCGGCCGGCGCGACGAGGCCGAAGAAGGCCGTCCAGTCGAGGTCGGACAATCCCAGCTCCGCGAAGGTCGGCACCTGCGGCAGCACGGCGACGCGGGCCGCGCCGGACACCGCGAGCGCGCGCAGCTTGCCGGCCTGCACCTGCGGCAGCGAGGTCGGCAGGTTGTCGAACAGCACCGCGATCTGCCCGCCGATTGCGTCGCTGATCGCCGGGCCCATGCCGCGATAGGGCACGTGGACGAGATCGGTGCCGGTCGCGAGCTTGAACTGCTCGCCCATCAGATGCGCCACCGAGCCGTTGCCCGACGAGCCGTAGCTCAGCTTGCCCGGCTGCGCTTTCGCTAGCGCGATGAACTCCGCCATCGTCTTTGCCGGCACCGCGGGATGGATCGACATGATGTTCGGCACCGCGGCGATGGTGGTGATCGGCGCGAGATCCTTGGTCACGTCGTAAGGCAGGTTGCGATAGGCCGCCGGATTGATGGCGAGCGTCGAGACGGTGCCCATGCCGATGGTAGTGCCGTCAGGCGGCGCCTTCACGATCAGCGCGGTGCCGAGCGAACCGCCCGCCCCGGCATGGTTCTCGACCACGACCTGCTGCTTCAGCTCCTCCGCCAGCCCGCGCGCGGCGACGCGGGCGATGACATCCGTCGAGCCGCCCGCCGCGAAGGGCACGATCAGCGTGATGCGCTTTGCGGGATACGCGCCTTGCGCACGCGCACCGCCGGCCAGCGCGCTCGCACCAAGACCGAGAAGAACAGAGCGGCGACTGGACATGGCTTGAAGCAGATGCCCTTCCGTAGTCATGCGCGGGCTTGACCCGCGCATCCATGATGAAGCACTGCAACTGAGAGACTTACCAACCCAT
>JAHCKF010000174.1 GCA_026125925.1 Pseudolabrys sp. | reverse complement strand
GCGCCGCGCCGCGCCGACGAGCCGATGCTGTCGGGCACTTCGAATGTGCAGGTCATCGTCGGCAAGTCGCTGGACGTGCGTACCTCGGCCGGTTTCGTCAACATCTCGGTTGGCGACCCCGAAATTGCCGATGTGAACCCGCTCACCGATCATTCGCTGTCGATCCTCGGCAAGAAGATCGGCACCACGCGGGTCACGATCTATGACGAGCAGAAGCGCCTGGTCGGCATTTACGACGTCGAGGTTGCCTATGACGTGTCGCGGCTGGTCGGCGAACTGCGCCGCCGCTTCCCGCACGCCAAGCTGCGGGCCTCCGCGGTCAACGGCCGCATCATGCTCGGCGGCGAAGTGCCCGACGCGGTGACGCTCGACCAGGCCGTCACCATCGCCAAGCAGTTCGGCCCGGACATTATCAACGCCGTATCGGTGATGTCGCCGCAGCAGGTGATGCTCGAAGTGCGCTTCATCGAGATTTCGCGCACCGCCGGCCGCGAACTCGGCTTCCAGTGGAACCGCTTCGGCCAGCAGAGCACGACCAATATCGGCTCGCGTCAGCCGGCGAGCAACCTGCCGATCACCTCGCCGCAGAATTCCGGGCAGATTCCGGCCGGCGAAGTGGCAGCCGGCGTTTTGTCCGGCGGCTCGCCCTTCGGCTTCATGCTGGCGCGCATGGTCGCCAACGGCGTCACGACCGATGTCATGATCAACGCCCTTGAGCAGAAAGGCGTCGCGCGCAGCCTTGCCGAGCCGAATCTGGTGGCGCTGTCGGGCGACACCGCGAGCTTTCTGGCCGGCGGTGAATATCCGATCCCGGTGGCCGGTTCGCTGGGCCAGGTGACGGTCGACTACAAGAAATACGGCGTCGGTCTTGCCTTCACGCCGACGGTGCTCAGCCATGGCCTCATCAACATGAAGATCGAGCCGGAAGTCAGCGCCATCGACACCACGCATACCGTGTCCGTCGCTTACGGCGTCTCGGTGCCGGCGCTCACCGTGCGGCGCGCCTCGACCACCATCGAACTGCGCGACGGCCAGAGCTTCGTCATCGGCGGGCTGTTACAGAACACCGGCCAGAACCAGCTCGAGCAGTTGCCGTGGCTCGGCTCGGTACCGGTGCTCGGCGCGCTGTTCTCATCGAAATCCTATCAGCGCAACGAGACCGATCTCGCCATCATCGTCACGCCGCGCATCGTGCGGCCGGCGCGGCCGGGCGACCCGATCAAGGCGCCGACCGACGACTCGCGGCCGCCCAACGACGTCGATTACTTCCTCATGGGCAAGACCGAACTGCCACGCGCGCCGCGGGCGCGCAGCGCCGCCACGCTCGCCAGCTCCGACGCCCAACTCGCGGCCGCAGGCGCCGGCGACGCGCCGGCCGGTCACATGCTCGACATGCCGAAATGGATTTCCAATGGCGCGGTTCAATAAGCCCATGCTGGTCAACACGACGCGACACCTGACCCTCATTCTGGCGGCGGCGACGCTCGCCGGCTGCTCCGAATATCTCGACCGCACCGACACCATGTCGCGCCAGTCCGGCAACGCGCTGCAGACCGCCAAGCTGACCGAGATGGTCGATCCGTGGCCGGCGGTGTCGGGCCAGCGCGACATCGCCTTCGACGGCGCCGTGATGCAGTCGGCCATGACGCGCTACCGCACCGGACGCGTCATCCGGCCGCGAGGCATGAGCGGCAGCGGCAGCGGCGGCGACGCCGGGGCCGCCAACGCGGCGGCGCCGTCGAATACGGCACCGCTCGGGCCGACCGTGAATTCGCAAGCCGGTCCCGTGAAGTAAGGGGCGAGGCCGATGCGTCATCCCAGCCCCGCCACGCCTGCACCGACCAAGGTCGTCGTCGTCACCGCCGACGCCGATTTCGGCGCCATGGCGCGCGCCACTTTTTCCGCCTCCAGCGCCATCGAGCTGGTGGTCGAGACCGGACCGCTGTCGGCGCTGGCCGATACGCTCGACACTGACGGCGTCACCGTGATCGTCGTCGATCTCGATATCGGCCGCAGCGATGAGCTGGCGGCGCTGGCGCGGCTCACCGCGCGCACCGCCGACTGGCCGCCGGTGGTGGCCGTGACCGAGGCCTTCGACGCCAATCTGGCGCGCACGCTGATGCAATTGCGCGTCGCGGATTTCCTGGTGAAGCCGGTTAGCGGGCTCGATCTGGTGCGCACCTGCGCCCGCGTCGGCAAACGGCCGGCATCGGGCGGCGGCGACCGCAAGGAAGCGCAGATCGTCTCGTTCCTGCCGGCCGTCGGCGGCGCCGGCGTCACCATGCTGGCGGTGCAGACGGCGCTGCTGCTGCTCGACAGTGGCCCGGCGCGCGCCAAGCCGTCGGTGTGCATCGTCGATCTGAATTTCCAGCAGGGTTCGGTTGCCGACTATCTCGATCTCGAGCCGCGCCTCAATCTCGCGGAGATCGAACCGCGGCCGGATCGCCTCGACCGTCAGTTGCTCGAGGTGATGCTGTCCTATCATTCGTCGGGTCTCGCCGTCGTGGCGGCGCCGAACCGGCCGGCCGAAATGCGCTCATTCGATCCCGACGTGGTGATGCGCCTGCTCGATCTGGTGTCGGCGCATTTCGATTATGTCGTCTTCGACATGCCGCGCACCTGGTTCTCCTGGACCGACAGCGTGTTGCTCGGCTGCAACAAGCTCTATGTCGTCACCGAGGCGACAGTGCCCGGCCTGCGCCACGCCAAGCAACTGGTTGGCGCCATAGCCGAGCGGCTCACCGACATCCCGGCGCCGCACGTCATCGTCAATCGTTTTCAGCAGAAGATGTTCAATTCCGGCCTGCGCCTGTCCGACGTGGCCCGCGCGCTCGGCGATACGCCGTTGCACACGCTGCCGAACGACTACGCGCTGGTGCGCGAGGCGATCGACCGCGGCGTGCCGCTCAACGAGGTGCAGCAGGGCAACAAGGTGGTCGCTGAACTGAAGAAAATCGTCATCGGCACGCCGAAGGCCGAAGGCGGCGTCAAGCCGCTGATGAAGAAGCTCAAGCTGGCGGCGGGGTAGGGTGATATGTCCGGTCGTTTCTCGCTGCGCCGCGCCGCCGCTGCGCCGTCACCCGCGCCGGAGCCGGTTGCTGCGCCCGCGGCGGTGACGAGCCTGGTGACGAGTCTCGGACCTCAGGCCGCCCCGGCCGAACCTGCGGCTAACCCGCTGCTGTCGGGCAAGCTGCTCGACGCCAAGGTGCGGCTGCATCGCAAGCTGATCGAGGAGATCAACCTGTCGGCGCTCGACAAGCTGCCGGAGGATCAGATCCGCGCCCAGGTCGAGCCGATGGTCACGCAGTATGTCGTGGCCGAGCGCCTGGCGCTCAATCAGCAGGAGCTCGCCGACTTCGTCTCCGAGATCCTCGACGAGATGACCGGCCTCGGTCCGCTTGAGCCTTTGCTCAAGGACCCGAGCATCGCCGACATCCTCATCAACGGCCATGAATGCGTCTATGTCGAGCGCGGCGGCATGCTCGAGCCGCTGCCGGTGCGCTTCAAGGACGAGCAGCATCTGCTGCGCATTATCAATAAAATCGTCGCGGCGGTCGGCCGCCGGGTCGATGAAAGTCATCCGTTGTGCGACGCGCGCTTGCAGGACGGCTCGCGCGTCAACGTCGCGGTGCGGCCGATCGGCGTCGACGGCCCGCTGGTGTCGATCCGTAAATTCTCCAAGAAGAAGCTCGATCTGTCGCGGTTGGTCGAAGTCGGCGCACTGCGCCCGCCGATGGCCGAGGTGCTGGCCGCCGCGGTGCGCGCGCGCATCTCCACCATCATTTCCGGCGGCACCGGCTCCGGCAAGACGACGATGCTCAATGCGCTGTCGGCCTTCATCTCGGAGAAGGAGCGCCTGCTCACCATCGAGGACGCCGCCGAACTGCAGTTGCAGCAGCCGCATGTCGGCCGCATGGAAACCCGGCCGCCCAACGTCGAGGGCAAGGGCGAAATCCGCCAGCGCGATCTGGTCAAGAACGCGCTGCGTATGCGACCCGACCGCATCATCCTCGGTGAGTGCCGCGGCGAGGAAGCCTTCGACATGTTGCAGGCCATGAACACCGGCCACGAAGGCTCGATGGCCACCATTCATGCCAACACGCCGCGCGACGCCATCACCCGCCTCGAGCAGATGATCGGTATGGCCGGCCTGCCGATGACGGTGGCCTCGATCCGCGGCCAGATCGCCAACGCCGTGCAACTCGTGGTGCAGCTCTCGCGCCAGTCCGACGGCAAGCGCAAGGTCACCTCGATCGCCGAGGTCACCGGGCTCGAGGGCGACATCATCCAGATGCAGGAGATCTTCAAATACGTGCGCACCGGCACCAAGCCGGACGGTACCGTCGAGGGCAATTTCGTCGCCACCGGCGTGCGCCCGCGCTTCCTCGCCGAACTCTCCAGCCACGGCATCACCATCCCGGGCAGCTATTTCGACCCGTCGCAGCCGCTATGAGCTTGTAGCGCGATGTTCGACATCAACCCGCTCTACTTCTTCTACATCCTGATCGGTCTGTCGGCGGCGATGCTCGCCGAGGGTGTCTATCTGTTCTGCTACAACACCGGCTCCTACCGGAAGAACATCAACCGCCGCCTCAAGGTCATCGAAGGCGCCGCCGACCGCGAGAGCGTGCTGGTGCAGATCCGCCGCGAGCGCGGTCTCACTGGCGCCGGCGACTATCGCTTCCGTTTCCTCGACCTCAACCGCCTGCTGCTGCAATCGGGCCTCAGCATCGGCCTCAACCGCCTTGTGCTGTTCATCGCGCTCGGCGCCGTCGGCGCCTTCGCCGCCACCCTGATGCTGCGGCACAATGTCGGCCACGCCGTGCTCGCCGCCATCTTCAGCGCCACGGTGCTGCCGGTCATGGTGCTCAAGGTCATGCGTAACCGCCGGCAGAAGAAGTTCGGCGCGCAGATCGCCGACGGCCTCGACATCATCGTGCGGAGCTTGCGCGCCGGCCATCCGGTGCCGGTGGCGATCGGCATGGTGGCGCGCGAAATGCCGGACCCGATCGGTTCGGAGTTCGGTATCGTCGGCGACGAGATCACCTACGGCGCCGATCTCGAGACCGCGATGCGCAATCTCTACTTCCGCGTCGGCACCGACGACCTGCCGCTGTTTGTCACCGCGGTGGCGATCCAGACCTCGACCGGCGGCAATCTCGGCGAGATCCTGGAAAACCTGTCGGGCGTCATCCGCCAGCGCTTCAAGATGCGGCGCAAGGTACGCGCGCTCGCCGCCGAAGGCCGCGCCTCGGCGCTGATCCTGTCGTCGCTGCCGATCATGATGTTCATCGTCATCAACTTCATGGTGCCGGATTTCTACGCCAGCGTCTGGCACGAGCCGCTCACCAAGATGGCGCTGGCGGCGGCCGGCTTCTGGATGGGCATCGGAAATTTCATCATGTACCGCATGGTCAATTTCAGGATCTGACGCATGCCGATGCTCGACGTCCTCGCCAACGCCTTCCGCGACAGCCAGAGCATGATGCTCACGCTGGTGGTGTTCCTCGCCGCCGGCACGCTCGCCTTCGCCATCATGGCGGTGATGCGCTCGCGCGGTTCGCTCAAGCGCCGCCACGCCCGCATCGTCGATGCGCCGCGCAATCCGCGCAACGCGCTGCGCCATTCCAGCGCCCGCGCCGTCGCCCGCATCATCGACTACACCAACAAGCATTACTCCGCCGATCAGGAGGCGATGCGGCTGCTGCGCCGTCGTCTGATCCAGGCCGGCATTTACGATCCGCGCGGCGTCGCGCTGTTCTTCGCCGGCCGCGCCGCGCTTGCCGTGGTGCTCGCCGCCGCGGCCTTCTTCCTCTTGCCCTTCGTCTGGCCGATGCAGGGCTCGATGCGGTGGATGGTTGTCATTGTCGGTGGCGTTGCCGGCTATGTCGGTCCCAGCATCTATATCGATAAGCGCATCAAGGCGCGGACCCAGCAGCATCGCTCCGGCTTCCCGGATTTTCTCGACCTCCTGGTGGTCTGCTCCAATGCCGGCCTGTCGATGGAAGCCGCGCTCGAGCGCGTCAGCCGCGAGATGGGCGAGAGCTACCCCTCGCTCACCGCCAACATCCATATCACCAATCTGGAAATCCGCGCCGGCCGCAATCTCAAGGATGCGCTGGAGCGCTTTGCCGAACGGCTGGCGCTGGAGGAGGCGCGCGCCTTCGCCACCCTGATCAACCAGTCGATCGATCTTGGCTCCTCGATCACCGATGCGCTGCGCGTCTATTCCGACGACATGCGGCACAAGCGCATGGCGCGCGCCGAGGAGAAGGCCTATGCGCTGCCGGCCAAGCTCGCCATCCCGATGATGGTCTGTATCTTCCCGGTGCTGTTCGTCGTCATTCTGCTGCCGGTGATCGTGCGGCTGTCGAGCGGTCATTACTTTTAAGCTGACAATGATCGATAAAATCGCGCGCAATTTTGCTTGTGGTTCCGGCAGGACAATTAACCCGCGTCAACTAGTCTGACGGCAAGCGCGTTAAGCGTATCGGGGGTTGTATGCGTCGAAGTCTCAGCCGGCTGGCGTTGATCGTGTGCGCGGGGCTCATGCTCGCGGGCTGCAACGCCGCCACCAATGCGTCGCTGTCGGATAGCCTGAAGGATACGCCCGGCGCCGATGCCTTCGCCGCGGCGCCGCCGAGCGGCGCCAATGCGCCCTTCGGCGAGCCGACTCCCGAGGGCCGGCTGCTCGGCGCCGATCCGGGCGACGACCTTGCGACCGGCAAGGCCTATTTCCGATCCGGCAATTACGGCATGGCCGAGCGCTATTTCCGCCGCGCCGTCGAACAGCATCCGACCGATGCCGAAGCCTGGCTCGATCTCGGCGCCTCCTACGATCACGTCAAGCGCTTCGACCTCGCCGACCGCGCCTACGCACAGGCGATCAAGCTCGCCGGCGTCAAGGTCGAGATCCTCAACAACCAGGGCTACTCCTACATGCTGCGCGGCGATAAGGCGCGGGCCTACGAAAAGCTGAGTGAGGCGCTTCGCCGCTCCCCCGGCAACCCCTACGTCTTGAGCAATCTGCGCCTGTTGCAGGCCAGCGCAAGCCAGGCCAAGGCGATCGAGTAGCTCTCATTCTTTCTTCCCCTCTCCCCTTGTGGGAGAGGGTGCCGAGCGGCGTCAGCGGCGAGGCGGGTGAGGGGTCAGCGCATCCGTCGAATGCAGACCCCTCACCCGGCTCACTCACTTCGTTCGTTCGCCACCCTCTCCCACAAGGGGAGAGGGGAAGCGCGCGTGCGGGCACGCCTCGTAACTTGCGGCGACCCTGCCCTTGCCTCCTTCGCCCATCGCAGGCAGAAATAGCCCGCAAATGATGGGGAGGATCGATGAAGCGCATCGTCTTGGCTGGGCTGTTCACCGCG
>JAHCKF010000173.1 GCA_026125925.1 Pseudolabrys sp. | reverse complement strand
AGTCGAAGCGCGGCCGCTGACCATGCTGGCAATCGCCGCCGGCATCGGCTTTCTGTTCGGGATCACCAAGCGGTAGCGAGCGCACCATGCGTCTCACCGAGCTTGCCGAGGCCACGATCAGCCCGCTCGTCGCGCGCCTTGTGAGGCGCGCGGCGCTGTTCGTCGCGCTCGGCCTGCTGGGAATCGTCACGCTCTACTATGTCAGCGCGGCGGGTACTGTCGCGCTGGCGCTCGAATACGGGCCGGTCACGGCGTATCTGATCATGGGCGGCATCTATGCGCTGCTCGCCATCGCCGTCGCCATCACGCTGCTGGCGACGCGGACCAAGACGGTGCCGGCGCAGGACCCGGTCGCCAACGCGCTGTCGTCGACCTCCTCCTCCCGCAACATGCAGATCGCCGCGCTGATCGAGGCCGTGATGCTCGGCTACACGCTGGCGCGCAAGAGCGGCGGCAAGAGCATTCTCTGACGACCGACATTCCGCCGCCGCTAATGCCGCACGGCCGGTTCGCGAGTCATGTTCTTGGCAGCGAGCTCGTCGAGATAGGCCTGCCAGTTGGCGGCGTAATCGCGGCCGAGGCCATAAAGATAATTCCAGTTATAGATGCCGGTCGAGTGCATGTCGTCGAAGACGAGGCGCACGGCGTAATTGCCGACCTGCAGCACCTCCATGATCTCGACATTGCGCTTGCCGCCGACCGTCTGACGCTCGGCTGGCGAATGCCCCTGCACTTCCGCGCTCGGGCTGCTGACCCGCAGATACTCGGCCGGCAGCTCGAAACGCTGCCCATCTTCGAACGCGACAGTCAGGGTCCTGCGATCCTTGCTGAGGCGCAGTTCGGTCGGCCAGGCCTGGGTCTCGCTGTCGCTCATGATCGTCCTTCGCGCGGTGTCTTTCGGTGCCCGCTCAACCTAGCAAGCAGCCGGCCAAGTGCCTAGCCGCGGCGGCGTCGCCATGAACGCTTGGAGCCGCGCCGATAAATCCCTAAGCTATACCTTTGCGGCATAAGACCGCCGAGGGGACGCCATGGAGCTGCGCGAGCTGAGAAACTTCATCCAGGTCGCCCGTGCCGGCAGCGTCAACCGCGCGGCGCAGGAGCTGCGGCTCGCCCAGCCGGCGCTGAGCCGCCAGATCCAGAAGCTGGAGCACGAGCTCGGCGTACCGCTGTTCTCGCGTCACGGCCGCGGCGTGCGCCTGACCGGCGCCGGTTCGCAACTGCTCGAACGCGCCGAAGCGATCGCCCAGCTCGTGCATGAGACCCGCGAGGAAATCCGGGAGGACCGGTCGCCGGCGCGTGGCCGCTTCACCCTCGGCGTGCCGCCGGCTGCCGGCCGGCTGCTGATCGCGGCCTTTGCCGAGCGCTTCCAGACGGCCTGGCCGCAGACGACCTTGTATATGCGCGAAGGCGTCGCCAATGCGCTGCTCGAATGGGTGCTGGACAAGCGGCTCGATGTCGCGCTGCTGCACAACCCGCCCCACCTGGAAACGTTGAATATCCGGCCCGTTCTGACCGAACGCATGATGGTGATCGCGCCGGCGGGCAGCGCTCGGGGACGGCGCCAGCCCAAGGCCTACCGCATTCGCGATTTCGGCGACCTGCCGCTGATCTTGCCGAACATGGCGCACACCAACCGGCGTCTGGTCGAACACGCCGCTTTGGAACATGGCGTGCGGCTACGCATCAAGATCGAATCCGACAGCGTCGCCTTCGCCAAGACGCTGGTCGAGAACGGCCTCGGCTACACCATCCTCACCTACGCCGCCGTACAGGACGAACTGGCGCGCGGCACCCTCGTCGCCTATCCGATCATCCGCCCGACGCTGGAGACCCGCGTCAGCATCGTGACGTTGCAGGAGAAGCGCGCGCAGAAATTCACCGAGGAAGCCAGCGCGCTGCTGCACGATGTCTGCCGCGTTCTGGTACGGCGGAAGCACTGGGAAGGCGCGCAACTTATCTGAAGCTGCCGCGTCCCCTCGCCCGTAAAACCGGGCGCCGGACGTCATGCCGAGATAGTATCGGTTGCCAACTTCTATCGCCGGCGGCGCCGGGCTAGGCTTTCGGCGACGAAGAAACATCTTCCTCGTCAGGCAAGCCGTCGCCATCCGGTGGCAGCGCAACGCACAAACGAACAACAAGTTACGGAGGAGAACGCCGCAATGGGCCTTCGTGTCCTTTTCGCAGCCATTTTAACGCTGCTGTCCACTTCAATCGTATCCGCGCAGGATTTTCCCGACCGGTCCATCAAGCTGATCGTGCCGTTCCCGGCCGGCGGGCCGAACGACGTCATCGCCCGCGTCGTCAGCCAACGCATGTCGGAAATCCTCAAGCAGACGATCGTGATCGAGAACCGCGGCGGCCAGGGCGGCGTCCTCGGCACCAATGCGGTCGCCATGGCCAAGCCCGACGGCTACACCATCGCGATTTCCAGCGCCGGCGCGCTGGCGATCAGCCCGCACATGGAAAAGGTCGCCTACGAGACGCTCAAGGATCTGGCGCCGGTGACCCTTGTGGCCAAGGTGCCCGAGATGCTGGTCGTCGCAACGAGCGTCAAGGCCAACAACATGAGCGAATTGATCGCGCTGGCGAAGTCGCAGCCCGGCAAGCTCAATTTCGCCTCGTCCGGTCCCGGCAGCCTGCCGCATCTGGCCGGTGAACTGCTCAAGCTCAAGGCCAAGATTGACATCGTACACGTGCCTTATCGCGGCGCCGCGCCGGCGGTGAACGACCTGCTGGGGCAGCAGGTGCAGATGGTGTTCCTCGATCTGCCGGTGCTGCTGCCGCAGGTGAAGGCCGGCAAGCTGCGGCCGATCGCCATCGGCGCCGAGAAGCGCGCCCCGAGCGCTCCCGATGTCCCCACCACGGCGGAAGCCGGCCTGCCAGGCCTGCTCACCGAGAACTGGTACGGCATGGTCGCACCGGCCAAGACGCCGCCGGACATCATCGCCAAGCTCAACAAGGCCGCGGTCGAGGCAATGAAGGATCCGACCGTCATCGAAAAGCTGTCGAGCCAGGGCGCCATCCTGGTCGGCAACACGCCGGACGAATTCCGCGCCTTCATCGAGAGCGACACCAAGAAGTGGGCGGACGTCATCAAGGAAGCCGGCGTTAAGACCAACCTCTGACGCGCTTGCGGCGTCGATCGACGGGTCCGGCGTGCGATCGCCGGACCCATTCATCGGGCCGCGCCTTTTCCATTCTGCCGAGTATCGCGTCGATCGATGCTGCCGCCGACCGAAACATTCACGCTACGCTCGACGCTCACCTCGCCCTTCGGCCGCAAGGTGCGCATGGCGATCGACGTGCTGGGGCTTACCGGCCGCGTCACCATCGTGCCCGCCGATACGCTCGATGAAAACGACACGCTGCGGCAGCAGAACCCACTCGGGAAGCTGCCCTGCCTTCTGCTCGCCGACGGAACGGCGATCTTCGACAGCCGCGTCATCATCGAGTTCCTGCAGGAGCTCGCCGGCAGCAGCCGATTGGTGCCGCCCTCCGGTCTCGAGCGCTACACGACGCTGAGCCGCGCCGTGCTCGCCGACGGCATCACCGACGCCGGGCTCCTCATGGTCTATGAAGGCCGTTTTCGCGACCCCGCGACGTTCTCCGAGCGCTGGCTGAAGCACCAGCGCGGCAAGATCGCGCGCGCGCTCGTAACCTTCGAAGCCGCGCCGCCGCCGCCCGACCGGACGGATATCGTCAGCATCAGCCTGACCTGCGCGCTGGGCTATCTCGACTGGCGCAAACCGGTCGCCTGGCGCGACGAACATCCGCAGCTCGTGAGATGGCTCGCCGCCTATGCCGAGCACGAGCCCGCCGTCGGCCGCACCCGCATTCCGGCGACGTGAGCGCACACGATGCCGGACAAACCCGCCGCGGCGCCACCAACGCATAACCCCCATCCGCGCAAACCGGCGCTGAAACTGCCGCGAGGCGCCTGCGACGCGCATTTCCACATCGTCGGCCCGGGCAGCCGCTTCCCCTTTGCCGCCGGCCGCAAGACCATTCCCGCCGACGCGCCGAAGGAAGCGCTGTTCGCCCTGCACGACCTGCTCGGCATCGAGCGCGGCGTCATCGTGCACACCGCCATGCACGGTACCGATCAGAGCGTCACGCTCGACGCCCTCGCCGCCCGGCCCGGCCGCTATCGCGCCGAAGCGCTGGTGCCGCTCGATGTTTCCGATGCCGAGCTGAAGCGGTTAGGCATCGCCGGCTTTTGCGGCGCGCGCTTTCATTTCATGAAGCACCTCGACCGGGCAGCGCCGATCGACGACGTCATCACCTTCGGCAAGCGGCTCGCCGATATCGGCTGGCATTTGCAGATCCACATGGAGCCGGAACTGATCGGCGACTACGCCGCCGCGATCCGCCGCTCGCCGGCGCGCGTCATCATCGACCACATGGGCCGCATCGATGCCGCGCTCGGCCTGACGCAACCCGCGTTCCAGAACCTGCTGCGCCTGCTCGACGACCGCAACATCTGGGTGAAGGTCAGCGGCTGCGACCGCGCCAGCCGGACCGGACCGCCTTACGCCGATGCCGTGCCGTTCGCGCGCAAACTGGTGGCCGAGTTCGGCGAACGCGCCGTGTGGGGCACCGATTGGCCGCATCCCAATCACCAGCCGCCGATTCCGGACGACGGCGACCTCGTCGATCTCCTCGCCGGCATCGCGCCGGCGCCGCAGGTCTTGCAGGCGCTGATGGTGGACAACCCGCAGCGTTTCTATCAATTCGCACCGCTCGACTAACCCAGAGGAGCCGACCATGGCCGGACGCTTGCAGGATCGTGTCGCGATCGTCACCGGCGCCGGCTCGGTCGGGCCCGGCTGGGGCAATGGCCGTGCCATCTGCGTGCGCTTCGCCGAGGAAGGCGCCAAGGTTTTCGCGCTTGATCGCAATCTCGACGCCACCGCCGAAACAGTCGAACGCGTCAAGGCCGCGGGCGGCGAGATCGAAGTGGTGTCATGCGACGTGACCGACAGTGCGTCGGTGAAGGCCGCAGCGGACGCCTGCGCGGCGCGCTTCGGCCGCATCGACATTCTCGTCAACAATGTCGGCGGCTCGGCGGCCGGCGGCCCGGTCGAGATGTCGGAAGAAGTCTGGGACGCGCAGGTCGATTTCAACCTGAAGAGCGTGTTCCTCACGCTCAAGCACGTGCTGCCGGTGATGGAAGCGCAAGGCAAAGGCGCGGTGGTCAATCTCGCCTCGACCTCGGGCCTTCGCTACACCGGCGCCGCGCAGGTCGCCTATGCGGCGACCAAGGCCGGCATCATTCAGATGTCGCGCGTCGTCGCCGTGCAATATGCCAAGAAGGGCATCCGCGTGAACACCGTCGTTCCGGGGCAATTGCACACGCCGATGGTGGAGGGCCGCCTCGCCAAGCAGCGCGCCGGCGGCGACGTCGAGGCGCTGCTGAAGCAGCGGCTGGCGCGCATCCCGATCGGCTTCATGGGCGACGGCCGCGACACCGCCAATGCCGCGCTGTATCTGGCCTCGGACGAAGCGCGTTTCGTCACCGGCACCGAGATCGTGGTCGACGGCGGCATGACGGCGCGCTGCGATTAGCGCTCGACAAAGGCCTTTTCGATGACGAAATGGCCGGGCGTGTTACTGCTGCCCTCGGTGAAGCCGCGCGTCTGGAACGACGTGCGCAGGTCGGCGAGCATGCTCGGGCTGCCGCACAGCATCACGCGGTCCTGTGCGATGTCGAGCGCCGCCTGGCCGATATCGGCGAACAGCCGGCCGCTGTCGATCAGATCGGTGATGCGGCCGCGGTTGCGGAACGGTTCGCGCGTCGCCGTGGGGTAATAGACGAGTTGGCTCGATATGAGCTCGCCGAAATTTTCGTCGGCGCGCAGGGTCTCGACCAGCTTCTCGCCGTAAGCGAGCTCGGCGACCTGCCGGCAGCCATGGACGAGAACGATCTGCTCGAAGCGGTCGTAGATGTCCGGGTCCTTGATGACGCTGGCGAAGGGCGCGAGGCCCGTGCCGGTGGACAAGAGCAGCAGGCGGCGGCCCGGCAGCAGGTTGTCGGCGATCAAAGTGCCGGTTGCCTTGCGGCCGACGAGAACGGTGTCGCCCTCGCGGATGTTCTGCAGCCGCGAGGTCAGCGGCCCGTCCGCCACCTTGATGCTGAAGAATTCGAGGCGGTCTTCGTGGTTGGCGCTCGCCATGCTGTAGGCACGCAGCAAGGGGCGGCCCTCGACCTCGAGGCCCATCATCGTGAACTGGCCGGAGACGAAGCGAAACCCGGGGTCGCGGGTGGTGGTGAAGCTGAACAGCGAATCGGTCCAATGACGAACGGACAGCACTTGCTCTTGATTGAAGGCGCTCATTCCAGGTCCGGTTCCGGCATTGAAGGACGTTCCCCGCCGGGACCGGCGGAGGGCCGTGCATAGCCGAAAATATGCTGCAATGCACCATCAGGGGTGCAGGGGCGCGGCGCGACTTTGCATGGCTTACTCCGTCACCGGCAGCGCCGGACGGAGAACTCAGGCGCGTCCTATTTTTCAAACGCCGCGTCGATCGGCACCCGGTAGCCATTCACCAGCCGGTTGGTCTCGTTGGCCATGCCGACGACGGCCATCAGTTCGCCGAACATCGCCGGCGTCATGCCAGCCTTCTCCGCCGCGGCGCTGTGGCTGGCGATGCAGTAGCCGCAGCTATTGGTGACGCTGACGGCGACATAAATCATTTCCTTGACCAGCGGATCGAGCGCGCCGGGCGCCATGATCTCCTTGACGCTCTCCCAGGTGCGCTTCAGCGTCTTCGGATCGTTGGCGAGATATTTCCAGAAATTATTGACGTCGGGCACGTTGCGCGACGACTTGATGTCGTCGAACACGGCGCGGACTTCCGGCGGAGCATCGGCGTATTCGATCGGATTCGGCTTGCTCATGATCGGGGTCTCGCATTTGCGGATGGCGGTCAGGCCGCGAGCATAGCGGCGACCGCGCAGCGACGCGAATCGCGAGACATCCGGACCGCGTGCGGGCGCCATTGAAAACGGCGCCACCCCCGTTTGCCGGGCGTCGCGCCGAAATGTATCTTGCGAACGGGGAATGGTTGCCGCGCACCGGTCTCAGGTGCGCGGCAATTCCGTGTCAGGGCTTGAACACGTAGCCCGGCTTGATCGCCACATCGTCCGGGATCGGCTTCAGATCGGCAAACAGCTCCGGGTTAGTCTTCATCACGTTGAGAATGTACTTCGGCTCAATGTGCTTGTTCACATCGAACACCGTCTTGATCACGCCCAATCGCTGTAGCGTGTCTTGGGCCTTCCACAGCGCACGGTAGTTATGCGCGGAGATGCGGCGGTCGACCTGCTGGATGTTGTACTCCATCGCAGTCTCCGCCACATCGAGCTTCAACCCGGGAATCC
>JAHCKF010000172.1 GCA_026125925.1 Pseudolabrys sp. | reverse complement strand
TGCCCGTTGTCGTGTTGACGACCACCGACGACGCCGTCGAAATCCAGCGCTGCTACGATCTGGGCTGCAACGTCTACATCACCAAGCCGGTGAACTACGACAACTTCGCCAACGCGATCCGTCAGCTCGGGCTGTTCTTCTCCGTTATCCAGGTCCCCTCACCTGACTGATACTCAGTATATGCCGCGCAAGGTCCTCTACATCGACGATGACGCCGGACTATGCGCTCTGGTGAAGCGCAGCCTTGGCCGCGAGGGTATTGAGGTTCTGACCGCCAATGACGGCGAGACCGGCCTCAAAGTGCTCGGCGACAACCCCGACGTCGATATCGTCGCGGTCGATCTCTACATGCCCGGTCTTAGCGGCATGGACCTGACCGAACGCATCAACGCCATGCCCAACCATCCGCCGGTCATCGTCGTCACCGGCGCGCAGGATTCGCGCATGGCGGTTGCGGCGCTGAAGGCCGGCGCCTTCGATTACGTCGTCAAGGACGTCCAGGGCGACTTCAACTATCTGCTCAAGGCGTCGTTCCAGGCCGCCGCCGCCGCCATGCGCATGCGGCGCGCCAAGGAGGCCGCCGAAGAAGAAGTACGCGCCGCGCGCGACCGTTTCGAGGCGCTGGCGGCCGAGCGCGCGCTGCTGATGCGCGAGGTCAATCACCGCGTCGGCAACAGTCTGCAGCTCATCGCCTCGCTGCTCACCATTCAATCGAATGCCGCCGCCAATGCCGAGGTCAAGGAAGCGCTGAGCGACGCCACCGGCCGCGTCATGGCGGTCGCGCAGGTCCATCGCCGGCTCTACACGTCGGACGACGTGCAGTCGGTCGCGGTCGATCTTTATCTCGAGGCGCTGGTCGAGGATCTGCGCCGCTCCACCCACGCCGAGGGCGGTGGCCTCGCGCAACTGACGCTGCAGGCCGAGCCGATGGCGGCCGCTCCCGATCATGCCGTCGCACTCGGCATGATCGTCAACGAGCTCGTCACCAACGCCTTGAAATACGCCTACCCCGACGAGAAAGGCGCTATCCGCGTCATCCTCAAGCGCGACGGCGACAATCGCGCGATGCTGAGCGTCGAGGACGACGGTGTCGGCAATTCCTTCGGCGCGGCCGCGCACGCCAAGGCGACCTCGACCGGGCTCGGTCAGCGCATCGTTCATGCCATGGGCGACAAGCTGCGTGCCCGCATCGAGCATGACAGCAGCCCGCACGGCACGCGCGTCACGGTCGCCTTCGATCTGTTCGGAGCGCCGGCCTTGAAAACGGCAACGGCCAAGCCCGCCGCTTGAAGCGAGCGCCTTACGCTTGCGCCGACAGGCGCTCGATCAGCGTGCAGACCTCGGCCGGGCTGTAAGGCTTCGGCACGAACAGTGAGCGCGCCACCATGCCCTTCATTCCGAATTCGGCATAGCGGCCCGAGGCGTAAACGATCGGCAGTTCGGGCCGCATGGCGCGCGCCCGCTTCGCCAGTTCCGCGCCGTCGATGGTGCCCGGCAAATTGATATCGGTGAATATGATGTCGACCGGTGCGCCGCTCTGCAGGTGACGCAGCGCGTCGTCGCCGGTCGCAACTTCCTCCACCACAAACCCGCGATCGCGCAACTCATCCGCCACGATCATGCTGATCAGGGCTTCGTCCTCCACCAACAGCACATGGGTCGAATGTCGACGGTCCAGCATGTCGGATCCTGTGGGGCTGTGCCTTGAGACGATTCGGAGGCTTGAGTTCCAATTACCGGCGCGATGCAGGGTCAACGTCCGCTCGGCGAAATCGTTCAAACGCCTAAAAGTTGAATGACTTATGGTAAGCGGATCGTGAACATGGCGCGCCGCAGCGCGAGCCGGTAAGGTCACCGGCGATGGCCGGCCGCGACAACACCCACTTCGAGATCACCCCGGACGTGCTGCTCAAGGCCTATGCCTGCGGCATCTTTCCGATGGCCGAAAACGCCGACGATCCGGCCTTGTACTGGATCGAACCGGAACACCGCGGAATCCTGCCGCTCACCGGGTTCCACGTCCCGGCCCGGCTCGCCCGCACCGTCCGCGGCACGCCGCTCACCGTTCATGTCGATCGCGATTTCGACGGTGTCATCGACGGCTGTGCCGCGCCGGCCGCCGACCGCGACCGCACCTGGATCAATACGCGCATTCGCAAGCTCTATCGCGGACTGTTCGATCGCGGCCATTGTCACACCGTCGAGGTCTATGACGGCGATGCGCTGGTGGGCGGGCTTTATGGCGTCTCCCTCGGCCGCGCCTTCTTCGGCGAGAGCATGTTTCACCGGGTGCGTGACGCCTCCAAAATCGCACTCGTGCACCTGATGGCGCGCCTCAAGGCCGGCGGCTACACCTTGTGCGATACGCAATACGTCACTGAGCACCTGCGCACCTTCGGCGCCGTCGAGGTGCCGAAGAAGCGTTATCAGCGCCTGCTCGAGGACGCGCTGATGGGCGAAGCCGATTTCTTCGCGCTGCGCGACGAGCCGCCGGTCAGCGGCGAGGAAGCGCTCGCCATTCTGGAAAACGATTGAGCTAACGCACCGGCTGGAAGGTGCCCGACGGCAGCGGGCGCGCTTGCGCCGGTCGCGGCGGCCGTTGCGGCGGCGTGCGCACCGCCGGCTTCTTGTCGTCGCCTTGCGCTTCACCGGCGTCGGCAACATCGGGATTGCCGCCGCCCTTACATTCCGTGAGCCAGACGTCGTAGATCGGATGCTCGACGGCGTGCAGGCCGGGGCTCGCGGCGAACATCCAGCCCGAGAAGATACGCTTGATCTCGCCGTTGAGCGTGACCTCGTCCACCTGCACGAAGGCATCGGTGTTGGGTGTTTCGGTCGGCGGCCGCGAATAGCAGACGCGCGGCGTTACCCGCAGCGCGCCGAATTGCACCGTCTCATTGATAGCAACGTCGAACTTGGTGATGCGGCCGGTGATCTTGTCGAGACCGGCGAAGATCGCGGTCGGGTTGGCGATGCGCTGCGGCGGCGGTTCGACCACCACCTCGTCGCCCGTATGCGGCGCGGCATTGGCGTCGGCGGGCTGCTGCGGCGTACCGGGCGGCTGGCGCACGCCGGACGGCAAGCCGGGCAGCGTCTGCACCGGATTGGTGTTGGCGTTGTTCTGCGGCTGCTGGCCGGCCGGTGTACCGGGGGCGACCGGCGTCATCGGCGTCAGATCCTGCGACGGCGCCGCAGTGCCTGGCGGCGGCGCCAGCTCATTGGACTGGATGGTGCCGCGGCCGGGACGATTTTGCGGCGGCAGGTTCATCGGCGCCGGCAGCGGCTGCGCCGGCGGCAGATCCGGATTGACCCAGTTGCCCGATTGCGTGGCGGTGGCGCCGCTCTGCACATCGCGACCGCGGCCGAGATCGGCCGGCGGCACGGACTGCGGCTGCTGCTGACCGCGCGGCACGCTGCCCGGCGGCCGTGGCGGCGGATCGCTGAAGATGTTGGTGAACTGCGCGGCCGCCGGAGCGGCCCCGAGCAACACCATCATCGCAATTGCTGGAAGCCGAAACCGGGCCATGGACGTCGCTTATTCGGGGTTTTCAGGCCACCGCGCGCACGGATTCGCGCGCGCCTTCAGCGGTCCGGTTAACACGGTGAATGCGGCGGCGGAAGGGCCGTAAGGCAGCCCCTTTTAGGCCTCAGGCGACCATGCATTATAGTCGCCGGTCGCCTTGGGACGCCGGCCCGCGGCCAGCGTCGAACCCTGCGGGCGATACGCGCCCGGCGTGCCCGTCATGTTCGGCCGGTGCGGCTTCTGCCATTCGCGCGGCGTGTAGACCTCGTCGGTCGGCGGCACATCGACCGTATGATGAATCCAGCCGTGCCAGGCCGGCGGGATCGTGCTCGCTTCGGCATAGCCGTTGTAGATCACCCAGCGGCGCTCGAAGAGCAGCCCCTTGTCCACCTTGCCGCCGCGGGTCCGATAATACGTATTGCCGAACTCGTCGGTGCCGACCTTCTCGCCGTAGCGCCAGGTCCACAGATCGGTGCCGAAGGTGGACGAGTTCCACCAGGTAAAGATTTTCAGCAGGAAACTTTTCATCGCCGATGCGCATTTCCGTTGCGACGGGCGCGTTGTGCCACCTCGCCGCCGCCGTGTCCAGCGCACCCGGCGCGCCCAAACACCCGTTTTCCCACGCATCGAGAACTGAAATCGTTCATGGATTCGGTCAGATCGGCATTGTCCATCCTCACCCAGTGGCTCGCCTGGCTGCCGCGGCCGCTGGTGGCGATCGTCATCGTCGCCCTCGCCATCGTCATCGCGCTGTCGCTGCACAAGACGGTGCGCCGCCTGCTGCGTATGACCCTGGCGACCCGCTATCCCTACGCCCTGACGGCAGCAGATGCGCGGCGTCACCCGGCTTGGCCTCATCATCCTGGCGCTGAGCATCGCCGTGCCGGTGGCGCCGTTCGATCCCGTCACCGCCGCCTGGATGGCCAGGCTGCTGTTGATTGCCATCATCGCCATGGTCGGCTGGGGCGCGCTGACCGCCCTGAAGATCGCCGCCGATCTCTACCTGCTGCAATTCCGCATCGACACGGCGGACAATCTGCTGGCGCGCAAGCACTACACCCAGGTGCGCGTGCTGATGCGCACGCTCGATGTCCTCATCGTCGTCCTCACGGTCAGCGCGGCGCTGATGACCTTCGAGCCGGTGCGCCAGTACGGCGTGAGCCTGTTCGCCTCCGCGGGCGTCGCCGGCCTGGTCGCCGGCCTGGCGGCACGGCCGGTATTGTCCAATCTGTTTGCCGGCGTACAGCTTGCCATGACACAGCCGATCCGCCTCGACGACGCCGTCATTGTCGAAGGCGAATGGGGCACCGTGGAGGAGATCACTTCGACCTATGTGGTGGTGAAGATCTGGGACTGGCGGCGGCTGATCGTGCCGCTGACCTATTTCATCGAGAAGCCATTCCAGAACTGGACGCGCGAGAATTCGGCGCTGATCGGCGTCGCCCTGCTCTACCTCGACTACCGTGCCCCGGTCGGCGTCATCCGCGACAAGCTCACCGAGATCGCCAAGGCGTCGCCGAACTGGGACGGCCAGGTCGCCGCCTTGCAGGTCACCGACTGCAAGGAGGAAACCATCGAAGTGCGCTGCCTGGTCAGCGCCCCCTCTGCGGGCAAGGCCTTCGACCTGCGCTGCGAGGTGCGCGAGAAGCTCGTCGACTTCCTGCAGCGCGAGCGCCCCGAGGCGCTGCCGCGGCGACGGGCCGATGTGACGATGGAGGCGGCAAACCCTTCCTGAACGTCAGTCGATGATCGTATTGCGCCCCTCCTGCGCGAGGCGGGCGAGCCCCTCCTTCATCGCCTTCAACTGATCGGGCGCATGGCCCTGCCAGTTGGTCACCTCGGCGATGATCTTGAGCGGCTCGCGCGAGCGATAGGACATCGTCGGGTTGCCGGGGAATTTCTTGTCCGTGAGATTGGGGTCGTCGAAGACCGGCCCCGTCGGCTCGACGACGTAGATTCGTTGCCGCTCACCGCCGGTCGCGAGTTCAGCGCCCCAGATCGCGGCATCGAGCGTGCTCGAGAAATAAACCCAGGACAGCGGCCGGTCCGTCGCGAAATTGGAGGCGCGGCCGACCTCGATGAAATCGCCGGGGCGAAGATCGGCCTTGGTCCCGTGGAAATACGACTGCGAAAAGACACCGGCTTGAGACATCGGCTGAAAGCACCTCGACCAGAATGAACGGTAATCCTATCCGGGTTATGGGTCGAATGCGGCCAATTTGACGATAGCGGCCCCCGGCGCCTCGCCCGGCCGCCATTGCTTTTGCCCAGAATCTGAAGCTATGGTGCCTGCGAATTCGGCAATGCCGCTGTTGTTTGGGCATTGCGCTGAAGGCGAGATGACAGTGCCGGGAAATGAGAGGGCGGGCTCCTTGCGGGGCTCGCCTTTTTCTCTTGGGCCGTCGTTTTGGACCGCGCGATTCCTTTGCAAAGCCTCAAGAACACAACCTGTTGCGTCATCAACAGGGGTGGGACACTTCATACCGCTCGTCGGCAGCGATCGCCCACAGGCTAACCGGCTGAGGAAAAAACGAGAATCAGCGACTCCCGGCCGGGTTCCCCGTTGTTTATCCCGCGCTTATCCCCTTCTCGCCCGGGCGGAAAAGAAGCTGTGGGTTGTCGGCAAGCCCCCATTTTTCGTCATTTTTTCTTCACCGCTGTAGGCATCAAAACCCAAAGGGCCGGCGCAAAAAAACGGGCTTCTATACCGGAGCCGGAGGGTCATACTGCCCGCGGCTTCACGGCGGGTTATCCTCGCTTTTCACCGAACTGACACAAGACTTAGGGATTTAGTTACTCGTACCCACTATCTGTTGTTGACGACGACGACGAGTCCCATATAGCCTTTGTGACAGTACGGTGTGGGTGATGCGTACCATGAGTTCCCGCCGGAACCTCCAAACCGACGCGATGTCAGGTTTTTGAGCCCCGACAGCCCTTCCAGGCGTTGTCAGGGAACGGGAACAGTTTGCGTAAGCGGGCCCGGTCGGGCCCGGCGGTATCGGGTGCCGGCTTTCAAGAGCCCCGGGCCGTCAGGATGCAGGGCGTCAGGCAGGGTTTGAGTGAACGCGACGGCGGACAAGGACAGGTCCGTCTGAGATAATCGGCGGCCGCTGGTCGCCTGGAATTTTGGGGACTAAGACGATGCGGATCGAACGGCGCTACACCAAGGATGCGGGCCAGGCTTACGCAGGGATCGACTTCCGCCTGACCACCTCCGAGATCAAGAATCCGGATGGCTCCATTGTCTTCAAGCTGGACAATGTCGAGGTGCCCGAATTCTGGTCGCAGGTGGCGTCCGACGTCCTCGCCCAGAAGTATTTCCGCAAGGCGGGCGTGCCCGCGCGCCTGAAGAAGGTCGAAGAGAACTCCGTCCCCTCCTTCCTGTGGCGCTCGGTCGCCGACATGGACGCGCTCGCGGCGCTGCCCGAGAAGGAACGCTACATCGGCGAGACCTCGTCCAAGCAGGTGTTCGATCGTCTGGCCGGCACCTGGACCTACTGGGGCTGGAAAGGCGGCTACTTCGATAATGAAGAGGACGCCCACGCCTTCTTCGACGAACTGCGCTTCATGCTGGCCAAGCAGATGTGCGCGCCGAACTCGCCGCAGTGGTTCAACACCGGCCTGCACTGGGCCTATGGCATCGACGGCCCCGGCCAGGGCCACTATTACGTCGATTACGCCACCGGCAAGCTGACCAAGTCGAAGTCGTCCTACGAGCACCCGCAGCCGCACGCCTGCTTTATCCAGAGCATCAGCGACGACCTGGTGAACGAAGGCGGCATCATGGACCTGTGGGTGCGCGAAGCCCGCCTGTTCAAATACGGCTCGGGCACCGGCACCAACTTCTCCAACCTGCGCGGCGAAGGCGAGCGCC
>JAHCKF010000171.1 GCA_026125925.1 Pseudolabrys sp. | reverse complement strand
TTGTCGGGGGGAATCGGTTTCTTTGCCATGCCGGGGTGGTACTGCGGTCACCGCCGATGAACAAGCGATGAACGCGCCGGCCAGAGAATCTTCGAAATTCGCCGGGTACCGTCTGAACTTAGCATTGGGAACCGCGTTCTTCAGGCGGCATCCGCGGCGGTTATCGGGCCCCGGCCCCAGCCTTGGCACTCTTGATACCGCAGCGAGCCACGGAAAAGGATCTCGTTTCCTGTGATCTAAATCACAGCCGGTCGAGCCGCGAACCGGCAATGATCGCAATCTCGGCATTCAGCGTCGCCATCGTGGCGACGGCCATCGGAGGAAACTGACATGCGCGCACTGATCTTGTCGTCCCTTTTCGCCATCGGTCTCGGCCTCGCCGCTGCGCCGGCCAGCGCCACGCCGATCTCCGCCATCAATGGCGCGGTCGCCGGCCAGAGCATGGTCGACCAGGCGCAGTACTATTACCGCCCGCGTCATCGCGTGCGCTGCCGCTCGGTGCGGGTCTGCCGCTGGACGCCGTGGGGCCGCCGCTGCCATTGGGAACGCGTCTGCCGTCGCGGCTGGTAAACGCCACATCGGCGAACGGCCCGGGGAAACCCGGGCCGTTTTTTTCGCAATTTTTACGCGCCGCCGCGCAACGCCCTCACGGCGCAGGGCTATAGTCTGCCGCAGCGATTCCCCTATTCGACCGGCGTCACACCAAGCGGCGGCGATTGAATGCCTTGTCCATCTGAATCTGCAACTGGAGGAAATACCAATGCGTAAGCTTGCGCTGACGGCTCTGTTCGCCCTGGGTGTCGGCCTGACGGCCACTGCGGCGTCCGCCGCGCCTGTTTCGACCGGCGCCGCCGGCCTGAGCACCGCGGGCGTTGCCGCCTCGCTTGTCGAGCAGACCGCGCTGCGCTGCCGCAACGTGCGCGTCTGCCGCGTCAACCGTTATGGCCACCGGGTCTGCCGCGTCAACCGCGTTTGCCGCCGCGTCTGGTAATCGGCGCCCTTTCTTGAAGCCGGCCCGGTGGCGACACCGGCCCGGCTTTTTATTGGCGCAAACGATCAGGCCACATTGGGCAAAGCGCGCGCCAGCGCGGCGAGAAAGTGCATGCGCTCGTCGGCGAGCTGCATGCCGCGCGGCTCCAGCACATGGCGCGCCAGGAAGAAGCCGGTCAGCTTGAAACCGTCGTCGAGATCGCGGCCCGATGCGCCGTGCGACGGATCGGTGAGAAAGGCCGGCAGCTTGAACATGCGGTCGGCATAAGGCGCGCCGGCTTCGCGCGATACCGCACGGCCGGACTTCGGCGAGACGTAGACGAGATCCTCGGTGGCGCCGGTCGCGGCGCATTCGCCGAGATCGAGACCGAAGCCGAGCTCGGACAAGAGTTGCATCTCGAAGCGCGCCACCTGCGGCGCCGCCCAGGCGGCGTCCTCGAGGTGATCGAGGATTGCCTCGAATTCGTTGAACAGCCCCTCATGCGGATCGCGCTCCGGCAGCAGCCGCATCAGCGCCGCCAGATGCGAAACGCCGTAGATCGCGTGCGGTGAGCCGAAATAGTTTGACGCGCGCTGCCTGAGCGGCTCGACGGTGAAATTGCCGAGATGATCCTCGAGCCGTGCCCGCCAGTTCACCGACACGCTGTTGCCGGGCTGCAGGATAGGTTTCATGCGCGAGCCGGAGCCGCCGCGCACCATGCCGAGATGGCGGCCGTGCGCGCGCGTCATCAGCTCGAGGATGGCGGACGCCTCCCCGTGCCGGCGTACGCCAATCACGATGCCTTCATCGGTCCATTGCATATTCCACTCGTCATTCCGGGGCGCGAACGAAGTGAGCGAACCCGGAATCCATACTCCCTGAATCGGAGAAAATCACGGCGCGCAGGGGATATGGATTCCGGGTTCGGTCCTTCGGACCGCCCCGGAATGACAAAGATAGTCACTCCCTCGGAAACTCCAGCCCCATGGCGCGATAGCGCTCCGGATCGTCGCCCCAGCCCTCGCGCACCTTGACGAACAGGAACAGGTGCACCTTGGCGTCCGCGATCTCTGAGATGTCCTTGCGCGCCGCCTCGCCGATCGACCGCAACGTCTGTCCGCCCTTGCCGATGACGATCTTGCGCTGGCTTTCGCGCTCGACATAGATCGTCTGCTCGATGCGGACGTCGCCGCCGCGCAATTCCTTCCACTGTTCAGTTTCCACGGTGGAGTGATACGGCAGCTCCTGGTGCAGGCGCTCGAACAGTTTTTCGCGCGTGATCTCGGCCGCGAGCTGGCGGAGCGGCGCGTCGGCGATCTGGTCTTCCGGGTACAGCCAGGGTCCTGCCGGCATGCGCGCGGCGAGCCATGCCTTCAGGTCCACGACGCCATCGCTTTTCAGCGCCGAGATCATGAAGGTGCTTTCGAACACCGCCTTGTCGTTGGCCGCCTTTGCAAGACCGAGCAGACTGTCGCGCGGCACTACGTCGATCTTGTTGAGGATCAGGATCTTCGGTCCCTTCACCTCCTTGAGCTGGTCGAGAATCGCTTCGTTGTCCTCGTCGAGGCCCTTGCGCGCGTCGATCAGCACCGCCGTGAGATCGGCCTCGTGCGCCCCGCTCCAGGCCGTTGTCACCATGGCGCGATCGAGACGGCGCTTCGGCGCGAAGATGCCCGGTGTATCGACGAAGATGATCTGCGATTTGTCGTGGAGGGTGATGCCGCGGATCAGCGCCCGGGTCGTCTGCACCTTGTGCGAAACAATGGTCACCTTGGAGCCGACCATGGCATTGAGCAAAGTCGATTTGCCGGCGTTCGGCGCGCCGATCAGGGCGACGAAGCCGCAACGGGTGCGCTCGTCTGCCGCGGTGCCGATCTCGTTGTCCGTCATGAAATTTTGTCCAGCTTGACGCCGACACTGGTCAGCATCGCGGCGGCGGCAGCCTGTTCGGCGGCGCGTTTCGAGGCGCCGAGCCCTTCGGCCTGCGGCCGGTCCGGCAGAACCACCGCCACCTTGAATTCCGGATCGTGATGCGGCCCGGTGCGGCCGATTTCCTTGTAGGCCGGCGTCGGCAGGCCGCGCGCCTGCGCCCATTCCTGCAACATGGTCTTGGCGTCGCGCAGCGGCTTGACCGACTTCAACATGCGGTCCTGCCAGAACTTGGCGATCAGCGCCTCGGCCGCCGGATAACCGCCATCGATGAACACGGCGCCGACCAGCCCTTCGCAGGCATCGGCGAGGATGGTAGCGCGCAGGCGGCCACCTGCATGCGCCTCCGAATTGCCGAGCCGCAACGCCGGCCCGAGATCCATCTCCTTGGCCACTGCGGCGCAGGTCTCCTTGCGCACCAGATCGGCGAGCCGCTTCGACAACTCGCCCTCATTGGCCTTCGGGAAGGTGCGGTAGAGCATGTCGGAGATCACCAGACCGAGCACGTGATCGCCGAGGAATTCGAGGCGCTGATAGCTGGAGACGCGGTTCTGCGGCCCGCCCGCCAGCGCCGAGATGTGCGTTAGCGCCCGGTCGAGCAGCGACTTGTCGGCGAAGCTGTAACCGATCCTCTCCTCGAGTGCCGAATAGTCTTTGACCTTGCGGCTCATCTGACGATCGTGAACAGCCGGCTCCAGCGAACGGCGACCGGCCAGCGCCAGAACTGCCAGGCGTGCTCGCCCTCATAGACCGAGAAGAAGATAAGCTGCGCCTTGCCGACGATGTTTTCGAGCGGCACGTAACCGACACCCTGCCGGTCTTCCGGTACGCGGCTGTCGGTCGAGTTGTCGCGGTTGTCGCCCATCATGAAATAGTGGCCGGGGGGCACGGTGTAGACATCGGTGTTGTCGAGGAAACCGTTATCGACAAGGTCGAGGGTGTAATAGGACACACCGTTCGGCAGCGTTTCCTTCCAGCGCTTGACCGCCTTGTCGTGACCGTACTCTTCCGTTTCGACGAAATCCTGCGCGCGCTCGCGCTTGAGCGTGACGCCGTTGATGGACACCTGGCCGCCGGTGACCTGGATCTTGTCGCCGGGCAGACCGATCACGCGCTTGATGTAATCGGTCGAGGGATCGCGCGGCAGGCGGAAGACGACGACGTCCCCGCGCTCCGGCAGGAAGCCGGCCGGCAGTCGGCCGGAGAAGATCGGCGGCGAGAACGGCAGCGAGTACCGGCTGTAGCCATAGGAATATTTCGAGACGAACAGGTAATCGCCGATGAGCAGCGTTTCCTTCATCGAGCCCGACGGGATGTTGAAAGGCTGAAACAGGAAGGTGCGGATGACGAGCGCGATAATCAGCGCGTGGATGATGACGCGGATCGTTTCGCCGACGCCGCCTTCCTTCCTCTTGGTGTCGGATGTCACGCTCATTGCGCCTTTCGTCCTGGGATGAAACTGGTGTCATCGCCCCGGGCGATCTTGTAGCGGCACAGTTTATCCGGTGCAACGAAGATTGCCGCAGCCCGGGTATAACCCGTTGGCAAGCTTGAATTTATCGCGATCAGCGCGAATCGGCTGGGTTGGCGACGGGAACGGCCTGGATGATGACGATGGCCTGCGACAGCGGCCCCTCGTCGGTCATCGACAATTCGATGCGGGCCTCATGGCCCGGCGGCAGCATCGACATCAGGCGCGCCTGGGCGCCGCCGGTCAGCCGCATGGTCGGCTTGCCGCTCGGCAGATTGACCACTCCCATGTCGCGCCAGAACACCCCATGGCTGAGCCCGGTCCCCAAGGCCTTGGCGCAGGCCTCCTTGGCGGCAAAGCGCTTGGCGTAGGTCTCGGCGCGGTTCTTGCGCCGGTCGGCCTTGGCGCGCTCCTGCGGCGTGAAGATGCGGCCGAGGAAGCGCTCGCCGTGGCGTTCGATGGTCTTGGCGATGCGCCGCGCGTCGCACAGATCCGAGCCGAGGCCGATGATCAAGTTTTCACCCTTCCGCGGCCGCGGGCCATGGCGGCGCGCATGAATTTGACGGTCTCGGCCAGGCCCTCGAACACCGCCTCGCCCACCAGGAAGTGGCCGATGTTCAGTTCCGCGATCTGCGGCAGCGCGGCGATCTCTTCTGCGGTCGCGTAATCGAGGCCATGGCCAGCATGGACCTCGAGGCCGAGGCTGGCCGCCTGCTCCGCGCCCTGGACGATCAGTTGCCACTCGGATTCCGCCTTGGCGGTATCCCGTTCGGCCAGCGCATCGCACCAGGCGCCGGTGTGAATTTCGATCACCGGCGCCCCGAGCGCGGCGGCCGCCTCAATCTGCTTCGGCTGCGCGGCGATGAACAGCGAGACGCGGATGCCGGCATGCTTGAGCTTGTGAATGACCGGTTTGAGGTGAGCCTGCTGGCCGGCGGCGTCGAGGCCGCCTTCGGTGGTGCGCTCCTCGCGCTTCTCCGGCACCAGGCAACAGGCATGCGGCTGGGTCTTCAGCGCGAGCGCCACCATCTCCTCGGTCGCCGCCATCTCGAAATTGAGCGGCTTGTCGATCTCGGCCTTGAGCCGCGCCATGTCGTCGTCGCGGATATGGCGGCGATCCTCGCGCAAGTGCGCGGTGATGCCGTCGCAGCCCGCGGCAATGGCGAGTTTCGCCGCACGCACCGGATCGGGATGACGGCCACCGCGTGCGTTGCGGATGGTGGCGACGTGATCGACATTGACGCCGAGGCGTAAAGACTTAGCCATTCACCCGCTCCGCCTTGGCGACCATCGGCTTGACGCGCAATTGCGCCAGAATGTCGTTGAGATGCTTGAGGTCATAGACTTCGAGATCGATGGTCACGTCGGTGAAGTCGGGCGCGCGGCGCGTCATCGCGATGTTGTCGATATTGCCGTCGTGTTCGGCGATCACCTGCGCGATCTGCGCCAGCGAGCCCGGCTCGTTGGCCGACTGCACGGTGATGCGCGCGGGATAGCGGCGCGGCACCGTGTCTTCCGAATCCCAGCGAACGTCGAGCCAGCGCTCCGGCTTGTCTTCGAATTCGGCGAGCAGCGGCGACTGGATCGGATAGATCGTGATGCCCTCGCCCGGCGACATGATGCCGACGATACGGTCGCCCGGCACGGCGCCGCCTTCGGGCGCGAAATGCACCGGCAGGTCGCCGTTGATGCCGCGGATCGGAATGGCGGGTCCGGTCGCGTCCGGCACCCTGAACTTCAACGATTTGAACTTGCGCAGGCCGAACCAGCCGCTGCCGCTCTCTGTTTTGGGCCGCGCCGCCGCGTTGGCCGCTGCGCGCTCTTCCTTGTAGTCGGGATACATGGCGCGGGCGACGTCGGAGGCCTTGAGTTCGCTGCGGCCAACCGCAGCCATCACGTCCTCCAGCGAGGCTCGCGCCAGCCGCGGCAGCGCCCCGGTCAGCTTCTCGTCCGAATAGGCGATCTTGGCACGCTGGAACAGACGCTCGACGATGCGGCGGCCGAGCCCGGCATACTGCTCGCGCACGGCAACGCGCGTGGCGCGTCTTATCGCGGCGCGCGCCTTGCCGGTGGTAACGAGGGCTTCCCACGCCGACGGCGGCGCCAGTTGCGCCTTCGAGGTCAGGATCTCCACCTCATCCCCGTTCATCAGCACCGAGGTCAGCGGCGCGATCTTGCCATTGATCTTACAGCCGACCGCCGTATTGCCGACGTCGGTGTGCACGGCATAGGCAAAGTCGATCGGCGTCGCGTTGCGCGGCAGCGCGATGAGCTTGCCCTTCGGCGTGAAGCAGAACACCTGATCGTGGAACAGTTCGAGCTTGGTGTGCTCGAGAAATTCTTCCGGGTTGGACGCTTCGGCCAGCGCCTCGATGGTGCGGCGTAGCCACGCATAGGCGCTCGATTCACGCGACAGCAATTCGGTCGGCGTGCCGACGCCGTCCTTGTACAATGCATGGGCGGCGATGCCGAACTCGGCGATCTGATGCATCTCGACCGACCGGATCTGCAATTCGACGCGCTGATTGCGCGGACCGATCACCGTGGTGTGGATCGAGCGATAATCGTTGGCCTTCGGCGTCGAGATGTAATCCTTGAAGCGCGTCGGCACCATCGGCCAGGTCGTGTGCACGATGCCGAGCGCCTGGTAGCAATCCGCCGTGGTTTTCACGATGACGCGAAAGCCGAAGATATCGGAGAGCTGTTCGAAGCCGACGCCCTTGCGCTCCATCTTGCGCCATACCGAATAGGAACGCTTGCGGCGGCCCGAGACCGTGGCGGTGATGCCGCGGTCGGCGAGCTTCTTGGTGAGCTGCTGTTCGATCTCGGTGATGAGCTGCGCGTTACGCTCGGCGAGCGCGTCGAGTCGCGCGCTCACCACTTCATAGGCTTCCGGATAGAGTTCGCGGAAGGCGAGATCGTCGAGCTCCTCGCGCAGTTCCTGCATACCCATGCGGCCGGCGAGCGGCGCATAGATTTCCAGCGTCTCTTCCGCCGTGCGCCGCCGCGAGGCGAGCGGCATATAGGCGA
>JAHCKF010000170.1 GCA_026125925.1 Pseudolabrys sp. | reverse complement strand
ACGATCGACGGCGCCGACAACAGGATGTCGTTGATGAAGCGCACGATGGTCGACAGCTTTTCGTAGCGGCCGTATTCGGCGAGATAGGTGCCGGCGAGCACGCCGAGCGGCGTGCCGATGATCACGGCGAGGAACGTCATCACCAGACTGCCGGCGATGGCGTTGAGCAGGCCGCCGGAGGAGCCGGGTGGCGGCGTCATCTCGGTGAACACGCGCAGCGACAGGCCGTTGAAGCCGTTCCAGAACAGCACGATCAGGATCAGCGCCAGCCAGGCCAGGCCGAAGCCGGTCGCCGCATAGGCGATCGCCATGGTGACGAAATTCTTGCGCCGGCGGGCGGCGTAGAGCGGCGTGGAAGGCGCGACGGTGGTCGGAGAGGCCATGACTTACTCCCCCAAATCTACTTGCCCAGCCGGGCGTTGAGCCGCATCAGCATCAGCCGCGCGGCGGCCAGCACGATGAAGGTGATGACGAAGAGGATGAGGCCGAGCGCGATCAGCGACGAGGTGTAGATATCGCCGACCGCCTCGGTGAATTCGTTGGCGATGGTGGCGGAAATCGTGGTGCCGGGCGCCAGGATCGACTCGGAGATCCGGTGCGCATTGCCGATGACGAAGGTCACGGCCATGGTTTCGCCGAGCGCGCGGCCGAGGCCGAGCATGACGCCGCCGATGACGCCGACGCGGGTGAAGGGCAGCACGACGTTGCGCGCCACTTCCCAGGTGGTGCAGCCGAGGCCGTAGGCGGCCTCCTTGAGCACCGGCGGCACCGCTTCGAACACGTCGCGCGAGATCGAGGTGATGAAGGGCAGCACCATGATGGCGAGGATCAATCCGGCGGTGAGCACGCCGATGCCGTAGGGCGGGCCGGCGAACAGATCGCCGAGCAGCGGGATCGGGCCGAACACCGCGATCAGGAACGGCTGCACGTGCTGCTGCAGGAACGGCGCGAACACGAACAGGCCCCAGATGCCGTAGATGATGGAGGGGATGCCGGCGAGCAGCTCGATGGCGATGCCGATCGGGCGGCGCAGGAACATCGGGCACAGTTCGGTGAGGAACAAGGCGATGAACAGGCCGACCGGCACGGCGATCAGCATGGCGATGAGCGAGGTGACGATGGTGCCGTAGATCGGCGCGATGGCGCCGAATTTCTCGGTCACCGGGTTCCAGCTCTCGTCGATCAGGAATTCGAAGCCGAACTTGCTGAGCGCCGGCAGCGAGCCGTGGATCAGCGAGATGATGATGCCAGAGAGGATGATGAGCACCGCGATGGCGGCGGCCCGGGTGAGGAATTTGAACGAACTGTCGCTGAAGCGCAGCTTGTTGAGAACCTTGGCGCGGTCGGGCGATGCCGCCTCCGTCATCGCGCCGCCGGCCGGATACGCTACGTCAACCACGGGCTTCCTCCCGGAAGAAGTCATTCGGCTCTCCTTGCAGCGCCAGGTTTGCGGCTTGCCGGTTCGCGGCTTTAAGTCCGCCGCGGGCGCAAGCTTGACCGGTCTGGGAGAGCGAGTGAAGCGGCCTCGCGGCCGCGAGCAATGCGAAGGGTCGGACTGTGGACAAGACGGGCGCCGGGAGTGCCCCGGCGCCCGGATATCCACGGGTTACATCGAAGCCTGAACGTCGGACTTCCAGTAAGCCTCGATGTCCTTGACCACATTGGCCGGCATCGGGACGTAGTCGAGTTCCTCGGCCATCTTGGCGCCGTTCTTGTAAGCCCAGGCGAAGAACTTGAGCGCTTCGGCGGTGGCCTTCGGATCGGCCGGCTTCTTGTAGACCAGGATCCAGGTCGCGGCGGTCATCGGCCACGACTTCTCACCCGGCTGATTGGCGAGGATCACGCCGTAGCCCGGCTGCGACTTCCAGTCGGCGTTGGCGGCGGCGGCCTGGAAGGACGCCGACTCCGGCTCGACCTTCTTGCCGGCCTTGTTGATCATGTCGGTATGCGTCAGCTTGTTCTGCTTGGCATAGGCATACTCGACGTAACCGATCGCGCCCTTGGTGTTGGCGACGTTGTTGGCGACGCCTTCGTTACCCTTGGCGCCGATACCGGCCGGCCACTGCACGGCGGTCGAGGTGCCGATCTTTGACTTCCAGTCGGCCGAGACGTCCGACAGATAGTAGGTGAAGTTGAAGGTGGTGCCCGAGCCGTCCGAACGGTGGACGATGGCGATCGCCTGATCCGGCAGCTTGGCCTGCGGGTTGAGCTTGGTGATGGCCGGGTCGTTCCACTTCTTGATGTCGCCCATGAAGATCTTGGCGAGCGTCGGACCATCGAGCACGAGTTCACCCGGCTTGATACCGTCGAGGTTCACGACCGGCACGATGCCGCCCATCACCATCGGGAACTGGGCGAGACCGACCTGGTCGAGCTCCTTGCCCGGAAGCGGCGCATCGGACGCGCCGAAGGTCACGGTCTTGGCCTTGATCTGCTTGATGCCGCCGCCGGAGCCGATCGACTGATAATTCAGACCGATATTGGTCTCCTTCTTATAGGCGTCCGCCCACTTGGCATAAATCGGATAGGGGAAGGTCGCGCCGGCACCCGAGATGTCGGCGGCGTTGGCCGGAAGCGACACGGCGGCGGCGACGAGGCCGGCGGCTGCCATTACGGTCCAGTGTTTCAAGGGATCTCTCCATGTTTGCGGCCAGAGACGGCGAGCCCGCAAAGGACCCTCCGCAACTGCTTGCCCGAAAATGGGCTGCCGCTGTTGTTTCAACGCACTCCATGCTGGCCTCGGGCCATGAGCGGTGCTGTGCGCTAGCTCAAATCTTTCCCGAACCCGCGGCCAGCGTTAGGGGCCGCGTGTCATCGTTTTATGAAGCTTCCATGACAACCAGATGACACGGCAAGCCTTTGTAATATAAGGTACTTTTCAGGAAGCCGGGGGAGGCGCTGTGTACAGCGGCAGGTGCATTGTGAAGGTCGCGCCCTGCCCCGGAACGCTCTCGATCGAGACCCGCCCCCCGTGGCGGTTGAGCACATGTTTGACCAGCGACAGCCCCAGGCCCGTGCCGCCTTGCGAACGGCTGTCGGCGACATCGACCCGGTAGAAGCGCTCGGTCAGCCGCGGCAGATGTTCGGGCGCAATGCCGGGGCCGAAGTCGCGGATGGCGATGCGCGCCTCGGGCGCGCCGGCCCGCGTCTGTGCCCGAGACAAGGTGACATCGACGCGCTTGCCGGCGGCGCCGTACTTCAACGCGTTCTCGACCAGGTTCTCCAGCGCCCGGATCAGTTCGTCTCGGTCGCCGAGCACCATCACCGGCTCCGCCGGTATCGCCATGCGAACTTCGACCTGGCGGTCACGCGCCAGAGTTTGGAGGCCGTCGGTCACCTGGCGCACCAGCGGCGCCAGATCGACCGGCGTGTTCGGCGTCAGATGGGCATTGAGTTCGATACGCGACAGCGACAGCAGGTCGTCGATCAGACGCGCCATGCGCGCCGCCTGCTGCTGCATGATGGCGAGGAATTTCTCGCGCGCCGCCGTATCGTTCTTCGCCGGCCCTTGTAGCGTTTCGATGAAGCCGAGCAGCGCCGCCAGTGGTGTGCGCAGTTCGTGACTGGCATTGGCGATGAAGTCGGCGCGCATTTCCTCGACGCGACGCAGCGGCGTGAGGTCGTTGAACGTCATCAGCAGCAGTTCGGCCTGCGTGCCGTCGGTCTCGGGCAAGGTCACCGGCGTAACGAACGCCTCGAACCAGCGGTCGAGCGGCACGCGTTCGAAGAACTCGACGCGCTGCTGCTCGCGCCTTTTGCCGGCGCGGCGGATGGCGTCGACCAGTTCCGGCATGCGAAGCGCGATCAGCGCCGGCTCGCCGCTGCGCAGTGCCGGCGCCACACTCCGCGCGGCAGGGTTGAAGGTGATGACGCGGCCCTCGCGGTCGAGCACGATGGCAGGCTGTGGCAGGCCGCCGATCAGCGCCTCGATGAGCCGCGCCCGGCGCGCCGGGTTGCTGCGCCGCTGCGGCAATGGCGATGGCGCCGCAGACGCGCCGATGTCGTCATCGCCCTCGCCTTCGCCGCGGCCGATCAGCGTGCGCCAGGCGCTCCGCCAGCTTCCGCCGCGGCCGGGCGCATCCTTGTCGCTGCCGTCGTTGTCTTGGGCCATATCCTGGACCAGAGTCCCGGGTGATCCTGCAATGCGCGATATCTATCCGACCCTGGACTTTCGCTTGTCGTCTTCTTTGTCAAGCTCGGTGCGGATCGGGTCGATGACGCTTGGCACCGGATGCAGGTCGAGCTTGGGCCTCGCGCCGCGCAGATTGAGCCACAATTCGCGGATGCCCAGGATGACGACGGCAATGGCGAAGGGCACCAGATAATAGAGCACCCGGAACAGCAGCAGGCCGGCCAGCAGCTCTTCCTTGTTGAATTCCCACAGCGCCACCAGCATCGCCGCGTCGAACACGCCGAGTCCGCCGGGTGCATGGCTGGCGAAACCGAGCAAGGTCGCGGTGACGAAGATGACTGCCAGGGTCACGAAATCGACGTGCGGCGTCGCCGGCACCAGCATGTACATGGCGAGCGCGCAGCTCATCAGATCGAAAATGCCGATCGTGATCTGCAGCAATGTCGAGGGCCCGCTCGGCAAACGGACGGTCCAGCCGCCACGGCCGATCTCGCGCGGCGCAGTGAAGACCCAGGCGATGTAGCACGCCAGAATAGCGAGCAGGCCGAGGCCGATGATGCGGTTGGCCAGATGCCCGAGCTGGTCGATGGCACCCGCCGCCGACGGATGGATGGTGACGCCGATGCCGAGGACCGTGACGTTGCCGAGCCAGAACGTCAGCCCGGCGACAAAACAGATCTTGGCGACATCGACGGCGTCGAGGCCGTACAGCGAATAGATGCGGTAGCGCACCGCGCCGCCGGTAAAGACGGTGGCGCCGATATTGTGACCTATCGAATAGCTGGTGAAGCCGGCGAGCGCAGCGATGCGGTACGGAATGTCGCGGCGGCCGATGGTACGCAGCGCGAACCAGTCATAGAAAGTGAGCGTGAAATAGCCGACGGCGACGAATCCGGCTGCGATCGCGACATTGTGGACGTTGGTCGCATGGATCGCCGCCCACACTTCGCGGACGTCGATCTTGTGCAGCATGCGGTACAGGACGGTGACCGCCACGGCGATAATCGCGACGCTGAGCAGAAAGCCCAGCCTGTTCCAGCCAATGTAGCGGTCAAAAAGACGCGCCATGGCGCGCAGGGCCTTCAGCATTGTTTCTCCGCGGCAGGACAACACATGGCGGGGATCGTTGTTCGTCACCAATCTTGCTTTGCGGCAATCATGGGCGGGATCGCCTTATTATCGCCATGCCCCCAAACTGCTCCCAGACGTGCCCCCTCAGGCTTGAAACTTTCCCGTAGCAGAACTCCAGCGCCGGCGCGAGAGCACAAGAAGCCCCGGCTTCGCCTGGCGAAGCCGGGGCCGATCGGCCGTCATATTACGTCAGTTGCATACCGTCACGCGGCGCCAGCGCTTGCCGTAGGGGGTGTTGACCAGGCGGCGGACGATGTAGCAGTCCGAACCGGCGTAGTAGGCGGGGGCGTAGAAGCCGAAACCGAAGCCCTTGTGCCAGCCGTGGTGACCGTGATGGCCGTGCCAGCCGCCGGCAGAGGCAGTGGTGGGCGACAGCGCGGCGGCAGCGACGACAGCGGTGGCGCCGAGGGCGATGATGAGCTTGCGGATCATGGTGTCTCTCCTGGGTTAAGCGGTTTGGGTTCAGGTCATGTCGGGGATGCGCTCCCGCATCCTGACCGTGGGTCGCCCGCCCCTTGGGAAAGGTTCAAAGATTTTTGCCCCACTTGCGTCCGCGGCACTTAACGATCTGATTTTGCGTCGTTTTTTTACGAAAAATTCGTGCTGCCGGCGGCTTTGCGTGGCTTTCCGCCCCCGCCTATGGCGCCATCGGCCGGTGCTCACGGCTGACCCCGGACGTGCCCGTGATCACATTATTCGGCGCACGGCTGCGATAGCATTGAACCGAACGGCCGCCGGCCGCGACCCATGTTCAGGTTACGCCTGCGATGCAAACGACCCCAGACGACGTTCTGATCGCGAGGATCGCCGGCGGCGACCGACTGGCCATGCAGGTGCTGTTCGCGCGGCACCACGTGCGCGCCTACCGCTTCGTGTTGCGGCTGGTGCGCAACGAGGCCACCGCCGAGGACCTCATCAGCGAGGTCTTCCTCGACGTGTGGCGGCAGGCCGGACAATTCGAAGGGCGCGCCGCGGTGTCCACCTGGATTCTCGGCATCGCCCGCTTCAAGGCGCTCTCGGCCCTGCGCAAGCGGTCCGAGGCCGAACTGGATGACGACACGGCGGCGGCGATCGAGGATCACGCCGACAATCCGGAGACGGCGCTGGCGAAGAAGGACAAGGGTTCGCAGCTCAGACAGGCTTTGTCGAAGCTGTCGAACGAACATCGCGAGATCATCGACCTCGTTTATTACCACGAGAAGTCGGTGGAAGAAGTGGCCGGGATCGTCGGCATCCCGGAAGCGACCGTGAAGACGCGCATGTTCTACGCGCGGAAGAAGTTATCGGAGCTCCTCAAGGAGCAGGGAATCGATCGAGGCTGGCCATGACGCCATCGGACCAAGACGCAGCGACCGACATCGAGATGATGCTGCCGTGGCATGCCGCCGGCACGCTGAGCCGCCGCGACGCACAGCGCGTCGATGAGGCGCTCAAGCGCGACCCGGAGCTCGCCCGCCGCTACGCATTGGTGCGCGAGGAGCTCGGCGAGACCATCGGTCTCAATGAAAGCCTCGGCGCGCCGTCAGGACGCATCATGACCGACCTGTTCGCCCGCATCGACGCCGAACCGCAGCGCCGCAACGCTGCGGCTCCCGGGGTCGGCGCGCGCATCGCCGAATTCATCGCTTCGCTGACGCCGCGCACCTTGGCTTATGCCGGCGGCGCCGCGGCCATCGCCATCCTGCTGCAGGCCGGCATCATTGGCAGCATCATGCTCAAACAATCCGCCGGCACCTACGAGACCGCGTCGGCGCCCGGCGCGCAAAGCAGTGCCGGCGCCTTCGCCCTCATCCGCTTTGCGCCGCAGGCGAGCCAGGATGACGTCACCAAATTCCTGGCCGCCAACAAGCTGAGCGTCGTGGCCGGGCCGATGAACGGCGGGCTCTATCGCGTCAGGATCGCGGCCGAGAAGCTGCCGCAAGCGGATCTCGCCGCCCGCATCCAGCAACTGCAAGACGGCAGGGTCATCGCCTTCATCGCCGCATCGCCCTAACGGAGGATCGATCATGTCCATAAGGATCATCCCGATCTGTCTCGTCGCCATCGCCGCGGCATTGCCACTGATCACCGGCACAGCGCAGGCGCAGAAGCTGAATTCGCGTAGCGTCGTCACGCCGCCACCGCCGACGGGCGGCGGAGGCGGCGGCGTCACACGGCCGCCCTCG
>JAHCKF010000017.1 GCA_026125925.1 Pseudolabrys sp. | reverse complement strand
GGCCGTCGACTCCGGATCGTCCAGCACGGCGCGGAGCTGCTTGAGATGCGCCGGGCGCAGCAGATGGTTGATGTCCTCGAACGCGGCCTCCGACAGCGCCTTGATGGCGGACGGCTCCACCACCAGCATGTCGCGGCCCATCACCTTCTCGACCCGCACGCCCTCGGATGTGATCTTGCGGTACTTGGTGGTGTCCGGCCCCAGCGGAAACAGCGGGGAATGGTGGTAGGCGGGCAGCGGGGGCGTGATGGGGGCGTTCATGCGGAGGCTCCTAAGCGAGTTCGGGCACCTTTTAGACGGCCCCAATTGGAGCGTCATTAGGAAAGACGGCGACAGCGAGCTCGCAACGCTAGATAGCGGAAAAAGCTTCGCTGCAAAGAGGGCAGGAGAAAAAAAACAATCCAAAGCTAAGTAAATTGGCGCGACCCTCCTGCCCCTACCCAGGTCAGCCGAGTAACAAACTCTCCAAACATCTCCCACCAATAAACCGTGCGGATTTCGTCTCGGAAAGTCGCCAAAATCGCTCCGTTCGCAAAAAGCTGAGCGAATATTCTGTCGCCAAATCCCTCAAATTCGAATTCATCTAACCCGATACCCGCATGAGCAAGCTGCCTCGCCAACCACTCCCTAGCTCCCGCCGGCAATTTCTCTAAAGCAAATCCCTCTTTCATATCCAAATGAAGCCAGCAACGCTCGCGCCAATGTACACCAACTCTAAGTTCAGCCTCCTGGACTGCAAGTGTCACGTCGAGTGACGATAACCGCTGAGCTGCGCTCGGAAGCAAGGCAACGGTGCGCCAAGAAAGCAGATTCTCCGCCTCTCTGCACGGAGGTACGAATACGAAGTACAACGGCCACGCATGTTCAGCGACGACCCGCTTTAACGCCACCTCTTTCGGAGAGATCTTCTCGTCAGGCCAGCACATGTCGCAATCAGCCACGACAGAAACGATTCTTCTATCGTCGACCTTCTGACGCGCGACTGACGCGGTTCGCTCGCCTCCACCATGAACTATCTCCCAAGCCAATGGCGGGGCACCTACTCTGTCGCGCAAATTATGACAAATGAAATCAAATAACTTTCCGTCCGACTCAAGGTCCTCGACAACCAACGCTGTCCGATCCAGCACGTACGGCAACGCCAACTGATCGAACGACATCTCAATCGCTTTCCCGACCCTTCTAACTACGCCGTCGGCGTCAGCAACAACCTTTATGTAATCGCTGCATCTCCGGATCAAATCACCGGTCTGCGTGTAATCGTGGGCTATTCTAGTTAGCGTGGCGTGTAGCGGCGGCGACAACTCGATATTCTCTTCGATCCATCTGGCGACAATTCGATCAAAGATAACGAGGTGATTACCAAGTCGATGAGCTCGGAGCAGCTCCCCAACACGCTCACCGAGGCGCGGACCGGCAAGGCGGCCTAGCTCGGCGATAGAAAGGCCGATGTGAATGATCATTTTAATGCTGGCTGGAAGAATCCATAAGGCCAATTAATAAGCTCGCCCCCTGAACCAAAACTCGCTACTCTGACATCAGTTTTGCGAGCGTTCTCTGGCGACGTTTCAAAAATTAATACCTGAACGTCATCAGCACTAATTTTTCCCGACCCTATCAATTCTCCAAGTCTGTTAACGAGCGTCTCACTGTGTGTTTCCACCAAAAAATGCAGTCGAGTCTTGTCCCTGCTCGAATTTTGCATCAACTCATCAGCCAAAGCGTCGGCTAGCAACGACTGATGCGCCGGATGCAAATGCAACTCAGGCTGCTCGATAGACAGCATCGAAACCTCAGGTGATCGAATGCCCCCACGATCTCTGTTTGCGGCCCACCACATTTGGCCTAGGACAGGCAGTATCTGCGAAACGCCATACCCAGTATCGACTATATTCGTTTCGTTCTTTTCCTCTTTTAAGTTTATGCTGATATGCCCAGACGTCTTAGATAAGCTCACGCGATACCCAAAGAGCCGCTCCACCCATGACGACAAGCTTTCCAATTGGTCCCAGCGAAGAGAGTTAAGGAACATCGCGAAATTTTTGCCGTCAGGATCAATCTCGGAAACCGAAAGATCTTGATAGCGGTAGTAGCGCTCGCTCCTTGCACGGGCCGGCCCAATATAAAGCGTCTGAGAAATCGTGCCACGGAGACGGCTGTTAACCTCTCGCAGCATTAAAAAAAACTGATTTGCGAAAAACAAAAGCTGCAGGTCGGAAAACAGACCTTTTGTATCCTTGCTGGCAACATTCTTGAGCAGCTTTTCCCAAGTCTTTACGCCGCTACGTTCAGCGTGCCGAAGCAATTCCGCTTTCTCAAATTTATCGACAACAACAACCTCATAGCCAGTTCCAAAGCCGCTTCTTTCTTAATGCGTTTATCAAGATGAGGCGCGATTAGATCGGCTACGGCTTGGATGATTTCAGGCATTCCCATCTGAGAGAGGTGCCCGTCCAGCTTTTCTTGTTCATCGCGAAGAACGATGATGTCGGGAAAAATGGCGCCCGGTGTCAAAATCAGCTTCGACGGACCAAAATAAGATAGAATGTCGCGATTGTTGATGGAAAGTTTTTCCAACTGACCCGCCACATCCGCCCTTAGATCGAACCGAACATTGAGATCTTCTACCACCAGTGAAACAGCCGAAATGCGACTGGCCTCATGCTCGTGGGCAATGTCTACTTCAAGGGTGATGTCTTTGTAGATCGTCGTCCTTCGAGAGCCCGAATAATAAAACTGATATCTGTTCTGGATGATTACGTCAGTAAGCTGGAAGATAAAGGATATCTCACGCCCCAGGTCGTTGTTGAACACAGACCCTTGAAATGAACCGAAGTCGACGAAATCGCCGTACCAAAGCAGCGGCGTGCTGGTACGGGTCATTATAGATTGCCGCAACAGCGGAAATGCTCGCAAAAACGTGCTTTTCCCACTACTATTCCTGCCAACAAGCAAAGTTATTGGCCGAAGCTCAACAGGAGGAACGCTCTCAAGCCGCCGTAGATTTTTCAGCCCAAACTTCAGCATCATCCCCAATCCCATTAGACCAAGAACTCTAGCACAACATAAAGGCAGCGCGAGCTACTTTCGGCATACACCCCTCTTGACCCGCTTTTCATCCTATGCTTTTATCCCTTCGCCAGGCTCGTGAGAGGGCGTCGTCGCGAGACGTTCCGATGATGGAGCCGCCGCCCCTAAAAGGGCGGGCCGTTGACGGGGGCGACCTCGGAATGGCGGCGCGGCGCCCGCGGCCGGGGGAGGACGTACCCTCCGGGCTCGGGCGGCGCCGGGGCACCGCTCGCCGGCACTAAGACCGGCCGCGAGGAGCTCGCTGATGGTGCGCGCTACCCGCGAAAGCGGATCAGCCGCCAGAAGCGCGGCCCGGCGTCGTACAACGCCGCTCGTGGCGCGCCGTCAGGCGCGGCGCATCCGGTCAAACGGGTGCGCACCACAAAGGCAAGGCAGCGCCTTTCGGCGCGCCACACCCTCTCGCATCGAGAGGTCACGGAATTCCAAGGGCACGACAGGCGAAACCGGCGCCTCGACAAAGAATGCGGACGACGACGCGCGCCCGTTCGGCCGCACGGGCTGTTTGACAATTGAAGCGGAAGCCGCCGGCGCGGCCTTATTCCCAACATGAGCGTTTTTTAATTATCGCTCCGCGGTTCGGCGCTGTTAAACCGGCGCGCCGATGCAGGGAGTAGCGCGATGAAGGTGAAGACGTCTCAACTGGCCGTACTCGGCGCCGTCTGCTTCGGCCTGGCCGGTTGCGCATCGCCCGGTCCGGCGGCGCCGTCGCTCGCGGTCATGCCCGGCAAGGGCAAGTCCTACGCCGCCTTCCAGCGCGAGGACCAGTATTGCCAGGCGCAGGCGCAGGCGGCGATCGGTTACAAGTCGCCCGGCGAGGAGGCCAATCAGGCCGCCGTTGGCAGCGCCGCGGTGGGAACCGCGCTCGGCGCGCTGGCCGGCGCGGCCATCGGCTCGGTCTCCGGCAACATGGGCGCCGGCGCGGCGATCGGCGCCGGCACCGGCCTGGTCGCCGGCAGCGTCGTCGGCGCCAACAACGCCAATGCGGCCGGCGGCTCGCTGCAGCAGCGCTTCGACACCACCTATGCGCGGTGTATGACGGCCAAAGGCAACGTCATCCCGCCGCCCACCACGTATGTGGTCACGCCGCCGCCGCCGACGGTCGTCTACGAGGATGACGGCCCCTATTATCATCGCCGCTGGGGCTGGCACCGCTGGTGAGTCGGCCGGCCTCGCCGTCCACAGCCGCGGAGACGATCGGCCGCGCGCGGGCCCGCCGCCATTGACGTTCTGCGCTTCATCTGCAATCTCGCTGATCGCCGTCACCCGTTGGAATCAGCAAGAACAACAATATGGCTCCTCGTCCTTTTCGCCTCGGCCGCGCCCGCACGGGCCTGGGCATCTTCGCCACCCGCCCGATCAAGAAGCGCACCACGATCTCCGAATATCGCGGCAAGATGCTGGGCATCGATGCGGCGCTGAAGGCCGAGAAGAGCGGCAACCGCTATCTCTACGAGGTCAACTCCAAGTGGACCATCGACGGCGCCAAGCGCGGTAACATTGCCCGCTATTTCAACCACTCCTGCAACCCGAACGCCGACACCTTCATCCGCGGCAAGCGCGTCTTCATCCGCACCATCAAGAACATCGAGCCGGGCGACGAGATCTGCTACGATTACGGCCGCGATTATCTCAAGAACGTCATCGGCCTGGAAAACTGCCAGTGCTCGCGCTGCCGCAAGCGCAGAGCCAAGCAGCGCGCCGAAGCGCGCGAGCGCAACGCCCGGCGCAAGAAGCGCCTCGCGGCGAAGGCGGCCAAGGGTGGGACCGTGAAGAAGACGACCGCGAAGAAGAAAAAGACGGTCAAGTCGCGCAAGACGAAGCGCTAGGGCCGATGGCGAAGGCGAAAGCCCGCGCGCTCAAGGACAGGCCGAAGCTTTATCGCGTCGGCCGCGCGCGCACCGGGCTCGGCCTGTTCGCCGCCGCCGATATTCCCTCCGGCAAGCTGCTCATCGAATACACCGGCACCCGCATCCCGACGCGGGTTGCGCGCGAGATCGACAAGCGCCGCGCCAACAAATACCTGTTCGAGATCGACAACCGCTTCACCATCGACGGTTCGGCGCGCAGCAATCTGGCGCGTTACGTCAATCACTCCTGCGATCCGAACACGGAGGCGGAATCGAACCGCGGCCGGCTGATGTTCCGCACGGTGCGAAAGATCGCCGAAGGCGAGGAGATCACCCTCGATTACGGCGAGGAGCACATGGAGCTGTATTTCGGCGCGGGCGGCTGTTTGTGCGACGTCTGCGCGGCGGAGAAGAAACGGAAGAAGCGGCGCTAGCTGTCCAATTCCGCGTAGTGCCGGAAGATGCCATCCTCGTTGAACGGGATGCGGCGGTCCGAAGCGACATAGGCCTTGATACCCTCGCGGGCGGCGACGCGCTCGTGCACGTCGATCACCCGCTGCACCTTGCGCTCAGCTTTTGCCATGCCTTTGGGGAAGGCGTAACGCAGGCCTTCGACCAGTTGGAACAGCGACAGGTCGGTGTAGCTGATGCGCCGGCCGAGCACATAAGGCCCGCCGCTTTGCGCGATGACGCCGTCGAAATAGCCGAGATACTTCGGCACGCGTTCCTTCAGGAAATGTTCGGCGTAGATCTTCGCTTCCGCCTTCTGGTCCTCGTAATAGAGTCCGGTGGCGACCGGATGGTGCGTGTCGTGCACTTCCTTGACCAAGTCGGTCACCGTCAATTGCAACGCGTTGAGCCACAGGCGGGCGTTCTCGTCCTTCGGCGCGAGGTTTAGCCGCGGCCCGAGATAGAAGAGGATGTTGGCGACCTGCGCGATCACCAGCTTGCCGTTCCTGAGGAACGGCGGCGCGAAAGGCGGGCGCTTCTCACCCTCGCCTTTCATCATCGCCATCATGCGGTTCATGCCGCCCTTCTCGCGCGCGACGTCGGTGTATTTGGCGCCCGCGTCCTCGAGCGCGAGGCGGACGAATTCGCCGCGGCCCTGAAGTCCCGGCCAGTAATAGAGTTCGTAAGCCATGGCTTTTGCTCCTCGCTTCCCGGCAACGCGCTCAGGCCCGCGACGGTTGCACGACTCCGCCGGCGCCGACGTCGTCGAGCGCACCGACGACACGGTTGCGCCCCCGCTCCTTGGCCTCGTACAGCCTCTTGTCGGCGGCCTCGAACAGCGCGTCGTAGCCCGCCGCGTCGAGACCGCAGCTCGCGACGCCGATCGACACCGTGATGGCGCGGCCTTCGGGGTCGCGCGCGGCGGCGACGGCGGCGCGGATGTGTTCGGCGATTTCGATGCCGTCGGCGGCCGCGGCGCCGTCGGCGATGACGACGAACTCCTCACCGCCGAAGCGGTAGGTAAAGTCCGACAGCCGCGTCGCGGCCATGATCTCCCGCGCCACGCGCTTGAGCAAAGTGTCGCCGGCGGCGTGGCCGTAGCGGTCGTTGAAGTCCTTGAAACGGTCGAGATCGATCAGCAGCAGCGACAGCGGCCGTCCCGCGGCGGCGGCGCTGTCGACGGCGCGGCGGCCATAGGCTTCCAGCGAATGGCGGTCGAGCGTCCCGGTCAGCGCGTCACAGCCGGTGCGCGCCAAAAGGTTCTCGTAACGCTCGCGATAAGTCAGCGTGTCGAACACGTCGCGGATGCGCGGCGCGACGCGGCGACCGAGCGGCCGGTCGAACCGGGTGAGATAGAGCGTGCCGAGCACGCTGTAGAGCGTGACCGCGCCCATCTTGGCGATCCAGCCGCCAACCAGCACCGGCAATCCGGCGCCGGTCAGAAAATGCAGGCCGGCGAAGAACGCCGCCTGATCGAAGGTCAGCACCGCCGCGCTCGACAGCAGCAGTCGCGCGAAAATATGACCACCGAACCAGGCGCGCGTGCGCTCGTAGAACAGAATGATGATGATGCAATCGAGGAACAGAATCGCCGTGCCCCACACCATCAGTCCGCCCATCTGGTCGAGGAAGACGAAGTCGGCGGCGCGGCCGGTGGCGAGCGGCAACAGACTGTGGTGGCGCAGGATGAAGCCGAGCGCGAACACCAGCACGTTGCCGAACAAGAGGCCGTAGATCGGCTGGCGGACGACCACCGCGTCCTCGCGGATATACAGCAGCAGAAGCAGCATCAGTTTGCCGGCGAACAGAACGGTCGATCCCGGCGAAGCGACGATGCCCAGCGGGAGCGCGACGTAGAAGATGCTGGCGAGATATGTCTCGAGAAAATGCAGAACGCCCAACGCGCAGAAGAACGGGCCAAGGCCGATGCGATCCCGCGCGCGCAGCAACGCCGCCAGGGCGACGAAATAGAGCAGCGCATCGCCTGCCAGCAGCAGCAAATTCTTGATTTCGACCATTGCCGTTGCGCGCAGACATGACAGCGCCGCCCCGCATTCCCTCAGTGAACGGGTATAGCGGCGCACCCGTTAAAAATACAGCGGCAGCATCATGCGGTATTTGCATGCAAAACGGGCGGCCGCTGGGGCCGCCCGTCGATGCGAAGTCGCTACGCGATGTCTCGATCACGCCGTCTCAGTTGACGGCGAAGCAGTACAGCAGGCCATCGCCGCCCGTCGACCGCAGATCGGCTTGCGTGCAGCCGCCGCCCGAGCCGCGCGACGGATGCGACGAGTTCCACGATTTCGCCGGCGCGCTGTCATCGAGACCGGTGCGGTCCGAATGACCGACCATCGCGGAACCCTCGGTGGCGCTCGTCCAGTTCTTGCAGGTCATGTCCTTGTCGCCCGCAAAGGCGGTGCCGTCGGGCTGCGACCCGGTGAGGATGTCATGACGGTTCGGCTGATCCCCGCGGCCGTTGATGACGTCACCCTTCTCCGACAACGCCGTCTGCTTGGTCAGGTTGTTGGCGGCGCCATGCAGGTCGGCGACGTCCTTGGCGATGGTAGCGCCCTTGGCGTTGACCCAGGGTCCCTTGCCGATGCGGTCGCGGGCATTCACTGCGCCCTGTCCTTGCGTCGACAGATAAGCGCGCCAGGTCTTGGCGCCTGCACCGGCCGCCGCGGCGAGCGTCTGGCAGTGCTTGTCGGCGCCGTCGAGGCCGCCGAGGTTGGCGCCGTTGCCAGGGCCGGCGCTGGTGACGAAGAAACTCATGGCAGCCTGCTGCGCCACGGCTGGTGCGGCAACGATGATCGCAAGGCCCGCCAGCATGGACACCGCGGTATAGCGTAGCGACATGGGGTACCTCCCGGATGCGGCGCGGATCTGGGGTGCCGCGCCTGGTCGGACATCAACACAGAATTGGTCCGCCTATTCCGCGAGCGTTTTGTCGCAGGCCTCACGACATCACCGGGAAATAAAAAAGCCCGGCGCGGGCGCCGGGCTTCGTATCTAGGTCGCTCCGACCAATCAGGCCGGCTGCAGGTTGCCGGCAGCCTGCTTGCCGCGCTCGGTGACGATCTCGAACGAGATCTTCTGGCCTTCGACCAGCGAACGCATGCCGGCCTTTTCAACGGCGGTGATGTGGACGAACACGTCCTTCGAGCCGTCGTCCGGCTGAATGAAGCCGTAGCCTTTTTGGGTGTTGAAGAACTTCACAGTTCCGGTAGCCATCGTAGTTCCTTTCGCGCTCTGCGTTGTTCGCCGACGCCCCTCGCGTCAGCGGCAACTATCCGAGTTTTGGGGGATCACTTGCAGCGCAGCCCAAAGCCGGGAGCGAACGAAGATGAGGCCGAAAACCAAGTTGCGGCGGGCCAAATAGACGTTATTCGCGGCAACGTCAACGGCGAACGGTAAAGCCGAACGCGCCGCGGGGCCGGCGGCGATGTTCCGGACGGCCGAAGGTCCGCCACCCGTCTTTCGCAGCGCAACAAAGCATCGCTCGCCTTGGCAATCCTGTTTAGCAATTTCTAACCATAAGGGCCCTAAACTAGCCCATTCGATCGGTGCCCCCTGCTCAGCTCTGGAAGGCCACCCTCGTGCCCGACCCGGTTGCGCCCACCGTCCGCAACGACAAACGCCGGGCCAAACGCCGGCCGCTCTTCATTTCCGCCACCCTCGTCGCCGAGCCGGGTCACATTTTTGCCTGCACGGTTCATGACGTCTCCCAAACCGGCGCCCGAATCGAAACCAGCCGGCCGGATGCGGTCCCCGACCAATTCACCTTGCTGTTGACGCCCAACGGGTTTCCCCGGCGCGATTGCCGGGTGGTGTGGCGGCGTGAGGGGTTTCTGGGAGTGACTTTCGCGCCGCGCCATGGCCTGAGCGTCGGCGGGATCTGAATGCCCCATCCGGCATAAAAGAAATGCGCGCGCCCGGGGCACGGGCGCGCGCTTGATTTGCCGGCGGCTCGAGCGTCAGGCCTGCTGAATCGCCGACAGCATCCACGGGCCGCCGCGGCCTCGGCGGAAGGTCCACAACTCGGTCACCTCGGACGGCGTGCCGCCTTCGACGACATTGCCGCTCGCGCGTTCCACCATGCTGTCGGTCAACTCGAAGCGCATGGCGACGGTGGCGTACTCGTCGCTACCTTCACGCCAGGCTTCCGCCAGATCGCCCTGCAGCAGCTTGACGTCGGTGACCTTGTTGACGAGGCCGCGGCCGGCATTGTCGGCCAGATCCTCGGCGAAATAGGACACCATCTCCGGCGTCGCCTTGCTGCGCAGCGCATTGAGGTCCTCGGCGGTATAGGCCGCCTGAACGTCCGACAGCAGGCGCTCGAAGTCGTCATAGTCCTGCTTGTCGATGGTGATCGGTTCGCCGGCCGCCGAAGCGGCGCCGCCGCCGCCGAACAGGCCACCGAAGCTGCCGCCCAATCCACCCGCCGCGGGACGGCCTGCGCCGGCCTCAGGCGTTGCGCCCTGCATGGCGTAAGCGGGCTGGTTACGGCGCTGCCACCAGGCGAAGGCCAGGCGCGCCACGACGATCACCAGCACGACCTGCAGGATCAGGCCGAGGAACGAGGCGAAGCCGCCCATGCCGCCGAGGAAGCCGTTGCCGAACAGCATGCCGAAAAGACCGGCACCGAGGAAACCGGCGGCAAGACCGCCGAGCATGCCGCCGCCGAACAGACCCGGCCGCGCCGCCTGACCGGCGGCCGCAGCACCGGTGGCGCCGGTCGCCGCGGTCGAGGGCTGAGTGGTCGAACGCTGCAGCGGCTGCGCCGCGCGCGGCGCGGTCGGCGTTGCCGCCGGCGCCGAGAACGTGCGCGCGCCACGGCTGCCGCCCGAGAAGCCGCGGCCCGCGCGGGCGTCGGCATAGTCGGCAGCAGCCAGTGTGAAAATGGTTGCGATCGCGGCAAGGGCGATCAGCCAGCGATGACGCTTCATCGTCGTCAATTCCTCCCGGCCCGAAATGGGCGTGTTGGAGCAGGAGAATAGGTATGCGGCTAGGCCAATGTAAGGGTTCAAGGCGCCGCTGCGCCTCAAAGCCGCAGGCTGTCGGTAACCTCATCCTTTCCCTTGATTTTACACGAGGTTTCCGCGCTCACGGCTTGTTCATCGGCGCGTGCCGGAACTCCGCCATAGCCCGCTTCGTTTTACGCCTGACACAGGATTCGGGAGCAGGCGCGATGAAAGTTGTTCTGTCTATTGCCTTGCTGCTGGCGGTGAGTACCGCCGCGCAGGCCAAGCTGACACCCTTCGATGGCACGCAGGAAAGAGCCGCGCCCGCGGCAACGGCGTCGGCCGACACCAGCGCAGCGCGCGCGTCGGCGGAGCAGCAGTACTTCCAGGCACCGGCCGCTGAAATGACCGACCAGGTGAAAGACCAAGCGGGGCGCTGCTCGGTATCGACCTTCGTCTTCACCAAGATTCGGCTGGCGCAGGCCTGCTATTGATTGATCGCGACTGGCTGGTCGCCGGCGAAGTCTATTCGCCGGACAGGGTGCGCTTCACTTCGGCGACGAGCTGCTTGAGGGTGAAGGGCTTGGCCAGGAAGTTGTACTGCTGATCGCTCGGCAGATTCTTGGCGAAAGCTTCCTCGGCGTAACCCGACACGAAGATGAACTTCACGTTCGGATCGCGGCTGCGCAATTCGCGCAACAAGGTCGGGCCGTCCATCTCCGGCATCACCACGTCGGACACGACAAGATCGACCGGTCCCTCGCTCTCGAACACCTCGAGCGCTTCGATGCCATTACCTGCGACGAGCACCGTGTAGCCGCGCGACGACAGACCGCGGGCGTTGAGCGCGCGTAAGCCTTCCTCGTCTTCGACCAGCAAAATCGTGCCCTGCCCGGTCAGATCGACGGTGGCTTGGCCGGCCGCTTGCTTCGCCATGCTTTCGGCCGCCGCCTTGGTGGCGTCGAGCGCCGGCGCGATCGACGGCGCGGCGACGGTCGCCGGCTTTTCCTCGACGCCCGGGACATGGCGCGGCAGGAAGATGCGGAACGCCGTGCGGCCCGGCACTGAATCGACATACACATAGCCACCGGTCTGCTTGACGATGCCGTATACCGTCGAGAGGCCGAGGCCCGTGCCTTTGCCGACTTCCTTGGTCGAGAAGAACGGCTCGAAGATCTTATCGATAATGTCCTGCGGGATGCCGGTGCCGGTGTCGCTGACCTCGACCATTACATAGTCGGCCGCCGGCATGCCCTTGTGATTGAAGCGCGCGCATTCGGCGGCCGGCACGTTCGATGTCGCGATGCTCAGCGTACCGCCGTCCGGCATGGCGTCGCGCGCGTTGACGGCGAGATTGACGATCACCTGTTCGAATTGCGACAGGTCGGCCTTCACCGGCCACAGGTCGCGGCCGTGCTTGACCCCGGCAAAGGTGACCTTCTCGCCGATCAGGCGCTTGAGCAGCATGCCGAGATCGCCGAGCACCTCGCCGAGATCGAGCACCTGCGGCCGCAGCGTCTGCTTGCGCGAGAAGGCGAGCAGTTGCCGCACCAGCGCGGCGGCGCGGTTGGCGTTCTGCTTGATCTGGATGATGTCCTGGAACGACGGGTCGGTCGGCTTGTGCGCGTTGAGCAGGAAGTCGGTCGCCATCATGATGGCGGACAAAACGTTGTTGAAGTCGTGGGCAATGCCGCCGGCGAGCTGCCCGACCGACTCCATCTTCTGCTGCTGATAGACCTTGTTCTCCAGCGTGCGCTGCGCGGTGGTCTCCAGCGCATAGACGATGGCCGCCTCGCCGTCGCCGCCGTCCTTGTCCTCGACCGCCGAAACGAAGAAATTGGCCCAGCGTTCGTTGGAGCCGGCGAGCTGCGCCTCGACCGGCGGAATGTCGCCCTGCCCGCCGGCGGCGAGTTTGATCGCCGCCTCGAACGCGGCGCGGTCGCGCTCGTTGACCAGCCACAGGATCGAATGATTGTCGCCGAGCATGCCGTCGAAGGACGTGGCGAAGCGCGCATTGTGGCGGGCGACGCGGCCGGTCTTGTCGACGGTGGCAATCGCCATCGGCGTGTTCTGGAAGAAGCGCATGAAGCGCACTTCGGCGTCGCGTTGCGCGTCCTTGCCGCCGTCCTTGCCACGGTTGAGCACCAAAGTGCGCGAAACGCCGGGCGTGCCGTCGGCGCCATAGGCGACCTTGTGGAACAGCCGCACCGGCACCGGACGCCCGGTGCGGGTCTTGAGGTCGAGATCGAGCACCTCGGTGCGAACCTCGCCCGGCGCGGCGTTGAGCGTGGTGAGCAGCGCGGCGCCCTCGCCGGCGACGATATCGTTGAGCGTCAGCGCGCCGGCGCCGGCGCCGATCTGGGCCAGATCCTGATCGAGCCAGGTCGCGAGCGTGGCGTTGAGATAGACGACATCGCCTTTGGCATCGACCGAGAAGAAACCGGCCGGCGCGTGATCGAGATAGTCGATGGCGTGCTGCAGTTCCTGGAACACGTTTTCGTGGCGCTCGCGCTCGCGCGTGACGTCGGCGATCGACCACACCGCGAGCTTGGCGTCGCGACGGTTGTCGCCGAGCGGCCGCACCCGCAGGCGCAGCCAGCGCGCGGCTTCGCCAGGCGCGCCGGCGATGCGCACTTCTTCCTGCAGCCGCCGGCCCTCGCGTGCCGCCTTGAGCAGCCGGTAGATGGCTTCCGAAACTTCCGGGTCGCCCATGAAGACCCGCTCGATCGGCCGCACATCCTCGGGGGACGCCGCGCCGGTGAGGTCGAGATAGGTGGCGTTGGCGTAGAAGACCCGCCCCGCCTGGTCGGTGACGACGATGCCGTCGAAGCCGTAATCGACCACCTGCTTGATCAGCGGGTTGCTTTGTTCCCGGCTCGACAGCCGCATGATGCCGGAGGCCAGCGCGAACAACGCGAACACGCCAAAGGTGCCGAGCACCGCCAGCATGATCAGGATGTAGGTTTCGGCGTGCGCGGGTCCGATATAGATGAGGCCGCCGGCGGCGGCGATCAGCAGCAGGGCGACAACGAGCACCATGCCGACCGAGCCGGAGCGCGGCGCGCTTTGGCTCTTGTCGAAGGCCTGCCGCTTGCCGCGCCCATCGCTCGGCGCGGGCGCCGGCCGCGGGTCGCTCACCTGCTCGGATGCCATGCTCTTCAGTTGCCTTAAGCCGCCCCATTTGCGCAAGGCCCGGGTGCCGGAAATCCCTGCTTTTGATGGGTCTTAACCGCGATTTTCACCCCGCCCGAGCCTCCTTAATGCCTGACGGCGCGCCGCAGCTTCATGACATAGCTGATCACCTCGGCCACCGCCTTGTAATGCTCCGGCGGAATGGCCTGGTCGACCTCGACGGTCGCATGAAGCGCGCGGGCGAGTGGCGGGTTTTCGACGATCGGCACCTCGTGCTCGGTGGCGATCTTGCGGATCTGCAGCGCCATGGCGTCGACGCCCTTGGCGACGCAGAGCGGCGCGTCCATGCCGCGCTCATACTGCAGCGCCACGGCATAGTGGGTCGGGTTGGTGATGATGACCGAAGCCTTCGGCACCGCCGACGACATGCGCTGCTTGGCGCGCAGGGCGCGGATCTGCTTGAGCTTGCCCTTGATGAAGGGATCGCCCTGGGTCTGCTTGATTTCGTCCTTCAGTTCCTGGAGCGACATCTTCAGTTTGCCGAACCAGGTCCGGTACTGGAAGAAGTAGTCGGCGCCGGCGACCACGGCGAGCAACGCCACGACCGCGCCCAGCATCTTCAGCGCCTCGGTCCGCGTGAAGGGCAACAGCGCGGCCGGGTCCATGGTGACCAGGCCTTCCATGCGGTCGCGTTCCGGCCACATCAGGGCGGTCATGACGGCGCCGAGCACGGTCAGCTTGACGATGCCCTTGCCGAGATTGGCCAGCGCCTGTTTCGAAAAAAGCCGCTTCACGCCGGCGAGCGGCGAGACCTTTGACAGCTTCGGCGTCAAGGCTTCGGTGGACCAGACCAGCCGGTGCTGGACCAGGTTGCCGGCGAGCGCGGCCAGCATCAGCAGCAGGAACGGCAGACCGACCGCCGCCAGCATTTCAAGGCCGATTTCGCGAAGCAGCAGCGGCAGCGCCTGGCCTTCGACATTGATGTCGTAGGAATTGGCGATGAGGCCCCGCATCGTGGCGGTGAGGTCCCTGCTCATGCCGTCGGAGAACGACAGCAGCATCAAAGTGGCGCCGGCAATGATGAACCAGGTGTTGACTTCCTGGCTCTTGACGACATTGCCGCGCTCATGAGCGTCGTCTAGGCGTTTTTGGGAGGGGTCTTCTGTTTTATCTTCAAGGTCTGCTTCTTCTGCCATGCGCTACCCCTTATTGGCGCGGCGCAAGTTCGAGAAGCACGCTCTCGATATAGCCGGTGAAGGTGCCCATCATGGCGGTGATCACCAGAGCCAGCAGGAAGAAACCCAGCAGGATCGACAGCGGCAGACCGATGAAGAAGACCTGCATCTGCGGCATCAGGCGCGACATCACGCCGAGGCCGAGATTGAAGATCAGTCCGAACACGAGGAACGGCGCCGAAAGCTGGATGCCGATCTTGAACGAGGTGGCGATCACATTGGTGATGTGCTTGGCCACGTCGCCGGAGAGCGGAATTTCGCCCGGCGCGAAGATCACATAACTGTCGTTGAGCGCCTTGATCACCAGATGGTGCAGGTCGGTGGCGAAGATCATCGCCACGCCGAGCACGGTGAGGAAGTTGCCGACCAGCAGGCCCTGCTGGTTCTGCGTCGGATCGACCGCGGTGACGAAGCCGAGACCGAGTTGCTGCGCCACCACCGCGCCGGCGACCTGCAGGGCAGAGATTGCCAGCCGCGCCGTCAGACCGAGCACGAGGCCGACGATGATTTCCTGGAACAGCAGCAGCAGCACCGGGGCGAGCGTATCGAGGCTGACGTTGTAAGCTTGCCGATGCAGCGGCATGAGGACCGCGGTGAGCGCCAGCGCGATCGTCAGCCGCACCCGCGACGGCATGTTGCTCTCGCCCAGTCCCGGCATCACCATCATCATGGTGCCGATGCGGGCGAAGGTCAGAAGAAAGGCCGCCGCCAGCGCCGGAAGGAAGGAGATGTTGATCTGCATCGGTGATTTCGAATCAGCCCGCGAGCCCCGCCTCCGTCATGCCCCGCCTCGTGCCGGGTAGCCACGACTTTCTTGCCCGCCTGGCGATCCCGCGAATCAGCCGGTTACGATTCGCGAGGCGATGCGCAGCATTTCCATGTGCAGCTTCTCGGCCATGAACGGCAAGGCGATCAGCAATGATATGAAGATCGCGAGGATCTTCGGCACGAAAGCGAGCGTCATTTCCTGGATCTGCGTCAGCGCTTGCAGCAGCGAAATGACGACGCCGACGATCAGGCCGACCAGCATCACCGGCGCCGAGACGATGATCAACGTATAGATCGCGTCGCGCGCGACATCGAGAACTTCGGGACCGGTCATGACATTCCTGTGTGCGCTGTTTCTTCTCCCTCTCCCCGTTTGCGGGAAGAGGGAACTGGCATCAAATCGGCATCCGCATGATTTCTTCGTAGGCGGCGATCACCTTGTCGCGCACCGCGACCACGGCATCGATCGCCACCTCGGTGTCGGAGACCGCGGTGACGGCGTCCACCATGTTGCCCTGCCCCTTGACCATGGCCTGCGCCTGCACATCCGATTTGTGCCCGGTCTCCTGGACGGAGCCGATCGCATCCTTGAGCACCGAAGCGAAGCTCGTGTCGCTCTTTGCAGGACCCGCGCCGAGGCCCGGCACCGACCCGGCCTGTCCGGTGGAGAGACGGGCGATGTTGGCGTAGGCGCCGGCGGCGGAGAGAGGGCTGGCCATTTGGTGTTATCCCTTTGTTTGCCGCTCAGGCCTTGAGAATGTCGATGGTGCGCTGGATCATGCGGCGGGTCGCGCTGATGACGTTGATGTTGGCTTCGTAGGAACGCTGCGCCTCGCGCATGTCGGTCATTTCGACCAGCGAGTTGACGTTCGGATATTTGACGTTGCCGTCGGCGTCGGCCGACGGATTGCCCGGCTCGTATTTGGTGCGGAAGTCGCTCTTGTCGTTGGCGACGCGGCCGAGCGAGACGACGCGCGCATCGAGCGAGCGATCGAGTTCGGTGTTGAAGGTGGCGATCTTGCGCCGGTACGGGTCGGCGCCCGGCGACGTCGCGACCGAGTCGGCATTGGCGATGTTTTCCGAAATGATGCGCATGCGACCGGCCTGGGCCTTGAGGCCGGAGGCGGCGATCGTCATCGTCTTCATGAAGTCCATCGGCATTCTCCCTGCCCGCCTTGTGCGTCAGTGGCGGCGCCCGCCGCTATCTCTTGCCGAGCGCCACTTTGATGAGGCCAAGGCTGCGCGTGTAGAGCGCGGTCGCGGCCTGGTATTCCATCTGGTTGGAGGCAACCTTCATCATCTCGTCCTCGAGACTGACGGAGTTGCCGGTCGGGCGGACTTCGTAGCCGCCCTTGGTGGTGCCGAAGGTGCTGTTGCCACCGAGCGACCCGCTGATATGGCCGGGCTCGGTCGCCGCCAGGACCACCTGACCGACCGGCTGGGTCGCCACCGCCACGGAGTCCTGGAATTTCGGCGCCACGAGGTCGCGGCCACGGTAATTAGGTGTGTCAGCGTTGGCGACGTTCTGGGCCAGCACCTTCTGGCGCTCCTGGGCCCAGTTCATCTTGGTCCGCAGCATCGACAGGATCGGAACGTCGGTGATCGCCATGCCGCCCTCGGTTCGTTAAGGAATCGCCCCGCTTGCTCCGCGACGCGAAGCCAACTAGGCAGACTTTGCCGGGGGTATGGTTAATGAAGGGTAAAGGCCGGGTTCCGGCCCCGAGATGAGCGGCCCGGTTAACCATGCCGGATGGTTGGAAATGCAAGACCAGATGCCAAGCCGCCGCAAATTTGTTAAGATTTCGCTAGCATTCGGGGCGGCAAATGATGCCGACTTGCGTTAACTATTCATGTGATTCCTGCCCCGGGATCGCGGCTTAACAGTCACGGAGCGCATCGATGTTCGACATTTTCGGCTCGGAAATGCCGCTCCCGGCGAAGTTCTTTATCGCCTTCGCAGCGGTGCTGGCGTTGATCGCCCTGACGGCGTGGTTGGTGCGCAAGTTCGCGTCCGATCGTCTCGGCGGTGGCAGCGCGCGCGGCCGGCAACCGCGGCTTGCGGTAATCGATGCCGCCACCGTCGATGGCCGCCGCCGTCTCGTGCTGATCCGCCGCGACAACGTCGAACACCTGATGATGATCGGCGGGCCGACCGACGTCGTGGTGGAGCAGAACATCGTGCGGGCCGCACCCGCGGCACCGCGTGCACCCGAGGCACCGGCGCGGCCGGGTGAACCGGCGCTGCGCCAGCAGCCCACCGTCGATAACGGCTTTCCGTTGCAGCCGGTCAGCGAGACCGCGCCGCTGCCGTCGCCGCGCCCCTATCGCGCGCCGGCAACCGAAGAGCCGTGGCATGCGCCCGAGCCCGGCGCCCGCCCGCGCCCGGCTTCGTCGGAACACAGCCTGACCGGGCTCGCAGCCGAACTATCCGGCCGTCTCGCCCCGCCGGAAACCGCACCGCCGGTTGCGCCCGTCGCGCCGCCGGTGACGCGCCATGAAGCGCCGCGCATGGCTGCGCCGCAGGTGGCGCCGCAGGTCGCACCGCCCGCCGCGCCGCAAGCCGAGTTCGAACCCGGCGGCGCGCCGCAGACCGATCACAACCTCGCCGAGATGGCGCAGCAACTCGAAGCTGCCTTGCGCCGCGCGCCCGCCGTGGAAGGCCGCGCACCGGTGACCGACCCGCTCGCCGCGCAGCCGGCAATGCCGATGCCGCCCAAGCCGGTCGAAGTGCCGCGCCGCGACTACAAGCTGCGTGTCGATCCGCGCATTGAGCCGGTGGCCGACAAGGCCGAAACGCGGGCCGAGCCGAAACTCGACGCCAAGTTCGAGCCGCGCATCGAACCGACCTTGGCGCCGGCCAAGCCGGACCTGCCGCGGGCCAACGCGACCGCCAAGCCGGCCCCCGCCGGCAAACCCGACAAGTCGGTCTATGACAGCCTCGAAGAGGAGATGGCCTCCTTGCTCGGCCGTCCTCCGGGTAAGACTTGATATCGATTTCCGACCGCCGAGTTCGTCAACTGGTGACGGTGGCGGTTGGAGTAACAGGGGTTCTCCTGATCCTCGCGGCGCCCGCCGCCGCGCAGGACGTGAGCATCAATTTCGGCGGCGGCCAGAACAACGGCCTGACCGAGCGCGTCATCCAGATGATCGCGCTGCTCACGGTGCTGTCGCTGGCGCCGTCGATCCTCGTCATGATGACGTCCTTCACGCGCATCGTCGTCGTGCTGTCGCTGCTGCGCACCGCGCTCGGCACCGCGACTGCGCCGCCGAACGCGGTAATCGTGTCGCTCGCCCTCTTCCTCACCGCCTTCGTCATGGGCCCGACTTTGCAGCAGGCCTATGACACCGCCATCCAGCCGCTGGTCGCCAACCAGATCACCGCCGAACAGGCGCTGGAACGCGGCGCGGTGCCGCTGCGCGCCTTCATGGAGAAGAACGTCCGCGAGAAGGACCTCAAGCTGTTCATCGACATGACCAAGCAGCCGCCGCCGGCGACGCCCGATCAACTGTCGCTGCGCGTGCTGATCCCGGCCTTCATGATCTCCGAGCTCAAGCGAGCCTTCGAGATCGGCTTCCTGCTGTTCATCCCCTTCCTCATCATCGACCTCGTCGTCGCCTCGGTCCTGATGTCGATGGGCATGATGATGCTGCCGCCGGTGGTGGTGTCACTGCCGTTCAAGCTGATCTTCTTCGTGCTGGTCGATGGCTGGAGCCTGGTCGCCGGCTCGCTGATCCAGAGTTACGGATCTTGAGCTTCGACTAGTTCCGCGCCTGACGGCGGATCGAACCGGTCGGCGCCGGATCGGCTTTCTTCGCCTCGGCATTGGCGGCTTGCGGCGCCGCCGGCTTTTGCAGCGACGACTGCGGGCCATCAGCCGGCGCCGACTTCTTCGGCTCCGGCAGCTTTTCGGAGCCGGCGCCGAAACGCGTATGCAGATCGCCGAGGAAAGCATTGAGGGTGTCGATCGAAGCAATCTTGCCGGCGACCGAACGGAATTCATCGGAGCTGGCGCCGATCGGCGCGCTGACCACCTGGAAGGCGCGGGCATCGGGCGTGCCGGCCATCTTCGCCGCGTATTTCTCGCGCAGCCGCGTCAGCGCCAGCGCTTCATCGCTCAGCGTATAACCGATGGCGGCGCGCAGCACGTCGCCGCGCTCGGCATCGCTCAGCGGCCGGAAGTCCTTCCAGCGGTCACCCAGCATCAGTTCGATCTGCTCGGCCGCGGCGCGCCAGTGCTTGGCCGACCATTCGATGTCGGCGCGCAGTCGGGTCGCTTCACGGCCCTTGATGTTGGTGACGACCTCGAGCGCCAGTTCGTTGCGGCCGACATCGGACAGCGCGCGCGCCTCGAGCAGCAGGCGCTGATCGCGCAATTCGTTCGACAGATCCGCGGACCGCGTTTTCTGCAACGCCGCCAGCGCGCGATCCGGCTTATGGTTCATCAGATAGATCGTCGCCAGCCTTGTGGCCACCTGCGCGCGGGCCGCGCCTTCGAGGCGGTGATCGACCTGGTGCTGCAGCAGTTCGGCGGCCTGATCGAGCAGATCGACCGCCACCAGCCGCTCGGCCAGCTTGCGGATCATCTCGTCGCCGCGGCGCCCGATCGGCGTCAGTTCGCGGTAGTCGTAGAACAGCGCCAACGCCTCGACCGGCGGCAGGTCGTCGCCCTTGCCGCCGAGGAACAGGCTGTCGAAGGTCGCCGCCGCTTCGTCCTGAATCTCGCGCGTCAGCTCCGAATTGGGATGCGCCAGCAGCGCCGTGCGCATGACGTGGAAGGCGTCGCGATAGCGGCCGTCCTTGGTATAGAGATGGGCCAGCATCTTCAGGCCCTGCGTCTCGGTCTCGTCACCGCGCCACACCGTGGTCAGCGTCTCGAGTTCATGCACCGTCTCGTTGTGTGGCATGGCGCCGCTTGACGACATGAGCTTGATCTCGCGCAGGCGGGCTTGCGCCGCGGCACGGCGGTTCGGCGACATCACGGCGCTGCGATACTGCGTCAGCGCCTCCTCCTTGCGGCCGAAGCCTTCGGCGAGGCGGCCCTTGAGCACGGCGAGCGCCGGCGCCATGTCGTCCGGCACCGCAATGGTCTCGAAGTCGTTGGCAATGCGATTGGCGTCGTCGAAGTCGCGCACCTCGATGTCGGTGCGCAGACGGTCGAGCATCACCATACGCTGCAGATCGATCGGCAGCGCCGCGACGGCGCGGTCGAGCGTCTTGAACTCGTTGTGCGCGAGCGCCCATTGGCCGAGCCGCGCATGCGCCATCGCGCGCCAGATCGGCGCGGTCTGCTGGTTGGCGAGGTCCGGATCGGCGATGTCCTTCAGCGCGTCCTCGGGACGGTGCATCATGACATTGGAGAGCGCCTTGAGGATCGAGCCGGTGACGTCGTCGCCGGCATTGGCCTTGTCGGCCAGCGCCACGGCGAGCACGCCCTGCGCCTCGGCGGCCATGTCGTTGGCGATGTAGAAGCGCGCCAGGTTGTAACGCGCCGCGCGCTTGGTGCCCTCGCCGGCCGCGGCGGCGGCGGCGACCAGCGCCGATTGCCGCGCTTCGAACGGCGCCGTCTTGTCATGCTGCCAGGTATCGGGATCGAACGAGCCCTCGCGGAAGCTCGGCGCCATCTGCTGCTGCTGCACGATGCTGTCCGGCGACAAAGACAGTCCGCGCGGCCGCGTGATCGTGATCTGCTCCGGCGTCACATCGACCGACACATCGTCGGCGATCGGCGCGAGCGCCACGCCCTGCATCGATTGCAGCACGTGCAGCTCGACGAAGTCCTGCGACTGCATGATGCCGCGCGCCGGCGCCAGCGCCGTCACCACCAGCAGACGAGTGCCGAGGTCCGGATCGGTGAGCTGATGCAAGGTGCCGGCATGATCGAGCGCGATGACGATGCCGCGCTTGGTGCCGTTGATGGCGCGCGACATCGACAGCGGTTGCGGCGGCGCGGCCACCGTATCGCCGACCTTCAGGATCCAGCCATTGTCATCGGCCTCGAGGCTGGCCATCTGCGGCCGCGTCAGGCGCAGGCGCACGATGCCCTCGCCCGCACCGCCGCGCTCGAAGCTCGCCTGCCGCACGATGCTGCCGTAGTCGGACGCCAGTTTCGAGACGTCGATTTTCTTGCCGCTGTCGAACACCAGCCACAACGTATCGCCGCGGCGAAACATCGCCGCCGGCGTCGGCTGCGCGAAAGGCAGGCTGACGCGCAGGCTGTCGCTCGAGGCCGAGGCGAGCGCGGCCATGGCGCCGCCCTGCTCGGCGGCGGCTGCCGGTTTCTCCGCCGGCATCGCTGCGGGTTTGGCGACGGCCGGCGGCGCTTCGGCCGCCTTCGCCGACACGGCGACGGCAGCCTTCGGCTCAGCCGGACGTTCGAGCTTGACCTCAGCCTTCGGCGCTTGCGCCGGTTGCATCTGCGCATGCGGCTCGGCCGGCGGTGCATCCTTCGCGGCCGGCAATTCCTTCGCGGCGGGCGGCCCCGGCGCGGCAGGGTCTTTCGCCGGCACAGTCTGCGGCGGCGCGATCTGCGCGGCGACCGGCGCAACCAGGCCCGCAGCAAGCGCCTCCGGCGACTGCTGCGTCAGGCCGGCACTGAGATCGCGGCCGACATCGACGACAAAGCTCTTGTCCTCGCGGAACGAGCGCGTCTCCGGCGTCCCGTTGAGGGCGAACACCACCGCGATGGAATCGAACTCGGCTTCCGGCCGTACCGACTTCAGCGTCGCCGGCAGCGTCGCCGTGACATCGGCGAGATCCCATTTGAGCGCTTGATTGAAATGCAGCTTGAATTTGCCGTCGCTCAATTCCGGCGTGACATCGGCGCCGGGCGGCAGATCGAATACATAGCGCATGAAGGTCGGCAGCTTCACGACCTTGACGCGGATCGGCGGCATCTCGGCCGCCTTGGCGCTGGCGCGTGCCTTGCGCGCGGCGAGTTCGGCGGCGCGGGCGCGGCTCGCCAGCT
>JAHCKF010000169.1 GCA_026125925.1 Pseudolabrys sp. | reverse complement strand
GGCGCCGGCCTTGAATCTGCTTGGCAATCCCGCCCGGTCTATTCGCCGGCGAGCCGCAGCGGCGTCTGCCGCTTTTCCTCCAGCGTCCGGAAGCGCTGTTCCTCGCGCATGATGTAGTCGCGCGTCATCGGCACGACGTCCTGGCGCTTGGTGAGCTGGATCTGGAACACCATCATGTTCTGCTCGCGAAACGACATCTCGGATGCGGCCAGGTAGAATTCCCACATGCGGACAAAGCGCTGGTCATAGATGCGCTCGACCTCCTCGCGGTGGGCGAGGAACCGCTCGCGCCAATGCTTGAGCGTCTCGGCATAGTGCAGGCGCAGGATCTCGATGTCGGTGACCAGCAGGCCGGATTTCTCGATCCGCGGCAGCACCTCCGACAGCGAGGGAATGTAGCCGCCCGGGAAAATGTACTTGGCGATCCAGGGATTGGTGACGCTCGGCCCTTCGGAGCGGCCGATCGCGTGCAGCACCATGACGCCGTCGTTCTTCAGGAGTTCGGCGGCTTTGTTAAAGTAAGTCTCGAAGTGATTGACGCCGACATGTTCGAACATGCCGACCGAGACGATGCGATCGAACTGGTCGTGCAGGTCGCGGTAGTCCTGCAGGCGGAAGCGGGCGCGGTCGCTCAGGCCGCGTTCCATCGACCGCTCATTGGCGATGGCGTGCTGCTCCTCGGACAGGGTGATGCCGGTGACGTCGGCGCCGGCATATTCGGCGAGGTAGAGACCGAGGCCGCCCCAGCCGCAGCCGATGTCGAGGATGCGCAGGTCTTTCCGGTCGGGCGTCAGCCGGAGCTTGGCGGCGAGGTGACGCTTCTTGGCGAGCTGGGCGTCGTCGAGCGACTGGTCGGGCCGCTCGAAATAGGCGCAGCTATATTGCCGGTCGGCGTCGAGGAAGAGCGAATACAGGCGGCCGTCGAGATCGTAGTGGTGGGCCACGTTCTGACGCGCGCGCTTGCGCGGGTTGAACTGCTGGATGCGCCGCCACAGGAAACGGATGAGGAATTGCGGCCGGGCCCAGTTCGGCAGTTCGCTGGTCTGGCCGAGCGCGATCGACAGCACATCGGCGATCGAGCCCTGCTCGACGACGAGTGAGCCGTCCATGTAGGATTCACCGAACTTCAATTCGGGATCGAGAATGATGCCCCATTCGGCGGCGCGCGTCGTCAGGCGGATGGCGACCGGCGGGCCCGAGCCGTCGCCGAAGGTGAGAACCGTGCCGCGCGAGGTCGTCACTCGGAAGTCGCCGCGGCGGATGAAAGATTTCAGTAGAAACTGAAGCAACCGGTCCATCGGCCGCCTCCATCGTCTAATATGCGCTGCTCTCGCTCAACCGGTCCCCAAAGCGCCGGTTCCGGATAACTATTCAACCAAAGTCCTTTTGCCACAGCAATGCCGCAAATTCTGGCGCTGCATGCAATTTCGGGCCTTGTCCGAGGTGGTGTCCGACCCCATGGCGAGCAGGTTGCAATGCGGCAGCGACGCGGGCCGGACGCGACTCGCGCGGCGAATGGGTGTACAGGAGGCCGCCGGGCGGCGGTTGGCACGATAACGTTCAAGTGAAGACCAGAGGATTGGCGGCAATGACGTCTCACACACGCAGACTATGCCTGGCGGTGACCTTGGGAGTGCTGGCGATGACGGCGCCTGCTTGCGCTCAGGAAAACCTGGACCAGGGCAAGTCGGCCCAGCAGCTTTTCGCGTCCGACTGCGCGATCTGCCACAAGAGCCCGCAGGGACTGGCCGCCAGGGCGGGCAGCAGCCTGTTCGGCCTCGACGGATTCCTGCGCGAACACTACACGGTCAGCCGCCAGTCGGCGGCGATCCTCGCCAGGTATCTGCAGTCAGTTGGCGGTGCGCCGGACGAGCCGCGGCGCAGCAGCCGGCGCTCGGCCAAGCCCGCCGAGAAGAAGCCGGACGACAGCAAGAAATCCGATGCCAAGCCGGAAGCCAAGCCTGAAGCCAAGTCTGAAGCGAAGAGCGACAGCAAGAGCGAGGCCAAGGTCGAGGCCAAGCCGGAAACGAAGCCGGAAACCAAGCCCGAAGCGAAGCCCGAGGCCGACAAGCCCGCCAAATCGGACTAGTCTGACAGCGGCCCGGCCGACGCCTTCGGCAGCAATGAAAAACCCCGCCCGGTGCGACCGGGCGGGGTTTTCTTGCTTTGGAATGGTGGGCCTGAGATCAGGCTTCGTCGCTCTTCTTCGCTTCGGCTTCTTCGGCCTGCGCTTCCTCGGACTCGGCATCAAACAAGGCCTCGGCGCGCTGACGCGCGGCTTCGGCTTCCGCTTCGGCATCCTCGGCCACCGAGGCGCGCACGGTCACGTCCTCGCCACGGGCGATGCGTTCGGCTTCCGCCTCACTGCGGGCAACGATGACGGTGACCGAGACGTCGATGTCCGGATGCAGGCCGAGCGGCACCTTGTACTGGCCGAGCGCCTTGATCGGCGCATTGAGTTCGACCTGGGCGCGCGAGACGGTGACGCCGTCGCTCGAGATCAGCGTAGCGATGTCGCGCGACGACACCGAGCCGTAGAGTTGGCCGGTCTCGGACGACTGGCGGATGATGGTGTAGGACTTGCCGTCGACCTGGGCCGCGACCTTGCCGGCTTCGCCCTTGCGCTCGAGGCTCTGCTTCTCGAGCTCGGCCTTCATGCCTTCGAAGCGAGCCTTGTTGTCGGCGTTGGCGCGCAGCGCCTTGTTGCGCGGCAAGAGAAAGTTGCGGGCAAAGCCGTCCTTGACGCGGACGACGTCGCCCATGTTACCGAGCTTGGCGACGCGCTCGAGCAGAATAACTTCCATGATCATCACTCCTGTTTGATCGTTTCAATATTGCAGTTCAGGTGGAAGCGGGCGGGCCGCGTTTGACCGCGGCGCGCGCGCGAAAGTGAAAGAAAGTCTCGGACAGGCCGAGGAGGCACAGCGCCAGCACCGGCCAACCGAAGATCATCACCGAGGCGTAAACGCCGGCGAGGATGAAGCCGCGGCTGGTCATGCCGCGGGTAATCGAATGCATGACGGCAAAGCCGAGCACGCCGTAAGCCATCAGCAGTGCCGAAGCGATGACGGTGGCGACGATTCCGAGAATCCCGTCGACGAAAGACAGCGCGATGGCCGCGCCCAGCGCCGCCGTGGTCAGCGGCGGGAACGTCATCTCAGACAGCAAAGGCCACGACCGCGTCAGCCGTCCGGAGAAGCGGACGATGCGCCCGGCGAGCCACAGATTGAGGATGTCGGTGATCAGTCCCATCACCGCCGTTGCCGGCGGCAGGGCGACGACGAGGAGGTCGATCAGCCGGTCGGGGCTGCGTAAGGTCGCCGGGCCGGAAGGACCGGCTTCGGTGGCGGCGGCACGGAACACCTCGCGTAAGGCGGCGCGCAGCGCCTCGCGGAATTCGTCGGCGCCGAAGCCGACCATCATGATCGTGAGAAGAACGAGCGCCGTGGCGAGCGCCGCTGCCCAGATCACCAGCCGGCCAGGCGGATACCATTCGAGCGATGCCGCCTCGCCATTGCCGGACGGACGCGCCAGCATGGTGAGATAGCCAAGCCACCAGCCGGGCAGGCCGATGCCGGCGAGAAAGCCGACGCTGAACAGAGTGCCGAAAAACAGCCAGATCGCGAAGGCGCCGATGAGCGCGCCGGCCAGCGCCACCCAATGGCTCCAGCCGAGTGCCGCGATCATGATGGGGAGGGGGGCGAGATAGGCGAGCGGGATCGACAACGCCGTGCCCGACGTCACCGAGGCGAACAGCAAAGCTGCCGCCGCGCCCGAACCCAATCCGATGAAGCCAAATTGCAGCATCGCGAGCTGTCCCGCCTCGAGGCGGTTAGAGGCGGATCATTTCTTCAGAAACGTCCGTCCCAACCATCGGCGCCCGGACCGAATCCGAACGCCTCGTTTTCTTTAGTCATTCCGGGGCGCGGACCATAGCGCGTTGAAGACGCGCGTTAACGCGCTTTCGGCCCGCGAACCCGGAATCCAGCCATTCAAATCAATACCCGCGTCTGGATTCCGGGTTCACGCGCAAGGGCGCGTGCCCCGGAATGACAGAATTAGCGGATGACGTACGGCAGCAGACCGAGGAAGCGCGAGCGCTTGATCGCCTGGGCGAGCTCACGCTGCTTCTTGGCCGAGACCGCGGTGATGCGCGACGGCACGATCTTGCCGCGCTCGGAGACGTAACGCTGCAGCAGCTTCACGTCCTTGTAGTCGATCTTCGGCGCATTGGCGCCCGAGAACGGGCAGGTCTTGCGACGGCGGAAGAACGGACGGCGCTGACCGCCACCCTGGGATGAACCGAACGCCATTGCTTACTCCTCCCCGCCGGTCGATTCTTCGTCGCGGCGCGGACGGCGCTCGCCACGGTCACGGTCGCCGCCCCGGCCGCCGCCGAAGCCACGGTCGCCACCGAAGCCACGGTCGCCGCGATCGCCACGGTCGTCACGATCCGACTTGCGCATCATCGCGGACGGACCTTCCTCAAGTTCGTCGACGCGGATGGTAAGATAGCGCATGACGTCTTCGTTGATGCGCTCCTGACGCTCGACCTCGGTCAGCGCCGCCGACGGCGCGTCGACGTTGAGTAACGTCATGTGCGCCTTGCGATTCTTGTTCATGCGGTACGAGAGCGACTTCAGCCCCCAGTACTCGCTCTTGGTGACCTTGCCACCGCCTTCGGTGATGACGCCGGTCAGCTTCGCGGTCAGTTCTTCCACCTGCTGCGGCGACAGATCCTGTCGCGCCAGATAGACGTGTTCGTACAATGGCATGAAATGCCTTTCCCTTGGTTTGCCCATATCCGTTGCCCTGGCGCCTAGCCCTTCGAGCCCTTCGGGAAAGGCTCGAAATTGCTCAGAAGGCGGAAACACGGGACGCCGGGCCGTGAAGCCCTACCGCAAGCCACTGAAGTATCAGTAGAAAAACGGCCGTCCGTTCAGTCCCCAACCAGGAGCGACGGAAGATCGCGGGTTTATAGGGGGTTTCGCGCAAAAGGCAAGGTTTTACGCAGGGGACGACGTCCAGGCTGTCAAGCGACAGTCGGTCCCCTTTGCAGACGGCCGGCGAGCTTGACGGCCAGATCAACGCCTTCGCGGATCTGCCGGGCGCCCTCCGGATCGCGGTCGCCGTTGTTCTTGCGCATCAGGTTGAGGGCGGCAAGCAACTGCTCCAGGTTCTTCGCCAGCAATTCCTGACGAAAATCCGGGTCTTTCCGCGCCCGCTCGATGTCGTCTTCGGTGACCAGGTCGACCATGGAAGGCTCCGCTGCGCCTGGCCCGACGGTCGGTGGCGGCTGAGGTAGCCGAAAACTCTAGCTATAGAGTCTTTTTGGTTGGTTACTGCCCCGGCCGGCGGGAACAAGGCTGGTTGACATCCCCCGACGGGACGTGTTTTTCGGCCCCGGCTTCGGTACCGGCACAGAGTTCCGGCGGCGAGCCGGGGTTTCCGACACAACGCGAGGACGGCAGCAGGGCCATGACGGTCGCATTCGTATTTCCCGGTCAGGGCAGCCAGACGGTCGGCATGGGCAAGGCGCTGGCCGACAATTTCCCGGTCGCCAAGGCGGTGTTCGATGAAGTCGATACCGCTTTGTCGGCCAATCTCTCGGCCATCATCTTCGAAGGACCGATCGAGACGCTGACGCTGACCGAGAATGCGCAGCCGGCGCTGATGGCGGTGTCGCTGGCGGCGTTCCGTGTCCTGCAATCCGAGGCCGGGCTCGACCTGGCGCGCGATGCTAAATTCGTCGCCGGTCATTCGCTCGGCGAATATTCGGCGCTGGCCGCGGCCGGCACCTTTTCGATTTCCGATGCGGCGCGGCTGCTGCGCACCCGCGGCCAGGCGATGCAGAAGGCGGTGCCCGCCGGCGTCGGCGCCATGGCGGCGCTCATAGGTTTGGACTTTGATGCCGCAGCAGCCGTTGCTGCCGAAGCAGCGCAGGGCCAGGTCTGCCAGGCCGCGAATGACAATGGCGGCGGACAGGTCGTCGTGTCGGGCGACAAGGCGGCGGTTGAGCGCGCCATTGAGATCGCCAAGGGCAAGGGCGCCAAGCGCGCCATGCTTTTGCAGGTGTCCGCGCCGTTCCATTGCGCACTGATGCAGCCCGCCGCCGACGTGATGGCGGAAGCGCTGTCGAAGGTGCAGGTCAACAAGCCGGTGGTGCCGGTGGTCGCCAATGTCACCGCGAGTCCGCTCAGCGAACCGGGCGAAATCGTGAAGTCGCTGGTGGCGCAGGTCACCGGCACCGTGCGCTGGCGCGAGTGTGTTTCCTTTATGGCGGCGCAGGGCGTGACGCAGTTCTATGAAATCGGCGCCGGCAAGGTGCTGGCTGGTCTCAACAAGCGTATCGCCGACGGTGCGACCACGACGTCGATCGGCACGCCGGACGATGTCGCCGCCTTTAAAGCCGGGAGAAATGGCTGATGTTTGATCTGAACGGAAAGAACGCGCTGGTGACCGGCGCGACCGGCGCGATTGGCGAAGCCATTGCGCGCGCGCTGCATGCGCAGGGCGCTACCGTGGCGCTCTCCGGCACGCGCCAGGACGTGCTCGACATGCTTGCCGGCGAACTCGGCAGCCGCGTTCACGTGCTGCCGTGCGATCTGTCCAACGCGGAGCAGGTCGAGGCTTTGGTGCCGGCGGCGGAAGAGAAGATGGAGAAGCTCGACATTCTCGTCGCCAATGCCGGCATCACCAAAGACAATCTGTTCGTTCAGCTCAAAGACGAGGATTGGGACAAGGTGATCGCGGTCAATCTCACGGCGACTTTCCGCCTGACGCGCGCGGCGGTGTCTCGCATGATGCGCCGGCGCTTCGGCCGCGTGATCGGCATCTCGTCGGTGGTCGGCTTTACCGGCAATCCGGGGCAGGGCAACTATACCGCGTCGAAGGCCGGCATGGTCGGCATGATGAAGGCGGTCGCCGCCGAATACGCCAAGCGCAATGTGACGGCGAACTGCATCGCGCCGGGCATCATTACCAGCGCCATGACCGACAAGCTCAACGACAAGCAGCGCGAGACAATTCTGTCCAAGGTTCCTGCGGGGAAACTCGGAACGCCGCTGGACGTGGCCGCTGCGGCAGTCTATCTGGCCTCCGACGAAGCGGCCTATGTGACGGGGCAGACCATTCACGTGAATGGCGGCATGGCCATGTTCTAGGCCGACCGGGCCATCCCGCCGGGGTAACGGCGGGCTTGTGTTCTGACGTTGACGAGAGGTGAATTCGTTTGGCTTTTCAGCCCTCTACCGACTAAGCTGGGGCTGCTAGTCAACGCATTTGAAGTGTGGTAACCGAATTTCGGCCCGGCTGGGGCGGCCGATCCTGGATGTCTAAAGCTAAGGCTGGAAGACCTCCGCGATGCGAGTCGTCACGCCACTGTCACCACGACGAGGCCGAAGCGCAATGGCTGTGAACCGACCGGGACGCAGCCTATTCTGAAAAAGCACGA
>JAHCKF010000168.1 GCA_026125925.1 Pseudolabrys sp. | reverse complement strand
CCGCGCCAGCCGCAGCCGGCCAAGGACACCGTGCTGATGCAGGTTGAAGCCGCGAGCCGCCGCTTCGGCGGCCTCATCGCCGTCAACGACGTCAGCTTCGACGTGCGCGCCGGCGAGATCCTGGCGCTGATCGGCCCGAACGGCGCCGGCAAGACGACGATGTTCAACCTGATCACCGGCGCGCTGCCGCCGAGTGGCGGCCGCATCGTCTTCGCCGGCAAGGACATCACAAAGGCCGGCGCCTGCGATATCGCCGGCGCCGGCATCGCCCGCACCTTCCAGCACGTCAAGCTGCGGCCGAAGATGACGCTGATCGACAACGTGCTGCTCGGCACCTATGGCCGCACGAAGTCGGGCTTCATCAGAAGCGCGCTACGCCTCGATCGCGCCGAGGAAGCACGCGCGCGCCATGAAGCGATGCGCCAGCTCGATCGCGTCGGTCTCGGCGACCGGCCTTACGAACTCGCCGGCAACCTGCCGCTCGGCAATCAGCGCGTCCTCGAGATCGCTCGCGCGCTCGCCGCCGATCCGGTGCTGCTCGTGCTCGACGAACCGGCGGCCGGTCTACGCCGCCAGGAAAAGCTGGCGCTCGCGGAGCTGCTGCGCACCTTGCGCGCCGAGGGCCTGACGATCCTGCTGGTCGAACACGACATGGAATTCGTCATGGGTCTCGTGGACCGCATCGTCGTCATGGAGTTCGGCTGCAAGCTGTGCGAGGGCGATCCGGCCGCGGTGCGCGCAGACACCCGCGTGCAGGAAGCCTATCTCGGAGGCGTCGCCTGATGGCTCTGCTCTCCATCGACAATGTAAGCGTCAGCTACGGCAAGGCCGAGGCCGTGCGTAACGTCTCGCTCGAGGTCGAACGCGGCCAGATCGTCACCGTGATCGGGCCGAACGGCGCCGGCAAGACCAGCCTGCTGACCAGCGCCATCGGCATGATCAAGGGCACGGGCCGCGTCATGTTCGACGGCGTCGATGTCACCGCCCTGCCGACCGAAGACCGCATCGAGATGGGCTTCTGTCTGGTGCCGGAGCGGCGCGAACTGTTTTCGGAAATGTCGGTCTACGATAACCTGCTGCTCGGCGCCTACAGCCGCCGTGACGGCTCGGCGGCGATCAAGGCGTCGATGCAAGAGGTCTACGGCCGCTTCCCGCGCCTGCGCGAACGCCACACGCAGAAGGCCGGAACCTTGTCCGGCGGCGAGCGGCAGATGCTGGCGCTCGGCCGCGCGCTGATGGGCAAACCGAAGCTGCTGATGCTCGACGAGCCGAGCCTTGGCCTTGCGCCGCTCATCACCCGCGAGATCTTCCGCATCATCGCTTCGCTGAACGAAAGCGGCGTTTCGATCCTGCTGGTCGAACAGAATGCGCGCGCGGCCTTGGAAACCGCAAATTTCGGTTATGTGATGGAGACCGGCGAGATCGTGCACTCCGGTTCGTCCGCCACCCTGATCGACGATCCGCGTTTGATCTCGACCTATCTTGGCGGCGGCGCCCATTGACCGGCCCGGCTCGTCGCCCGGCGCTCCGCTGGCGCATGATCCCGAAAAGTGGAACCGGATTTCGGCAGAGATCATGCTCCAACAAAAAATCACACCATGATCTGATTCGATCAGGATGGATCACGGTCTGACGGACGATGGAGGCGCGGATGACTGACGTCCACATTCCGTACGGCGCCTACTGGGCGACTCCTTTCGCCAAATGGCAAGGTTCGCTGGCGCATCTGCATTCGCTGCGCCTCGCCGCACATGTGACGAAACACGCGCTGGCGAAACGCAACATCGCGCCGGACGCCATCGACTTCGGCGTGCTCGGCACCACGGTGCCGCAGAAAGGCGCATTCTACGGCCTGCCCTGGCTGATGGGCGAAGCCGGCGCCGGCCATGTCGGCGGCCCGACCATCAACCAGGCTTGCGCCACCGGCGTGCGCATCATGGACGTCGCGACGTCGGAAGTCATGGCGGGGCGCGCCAAGGTCGCGCTGGCGGTCGCCACTGACCGCACCTCGAACGGCCCGCATCTCTATTATCCGGCGCCGAATTCTCCGGGCGGCACCGGCGAGCACGAGGATTGGGTGCTCGATAATTTCAGTCGCGATCCTTACGCCAAGCTCGCGATGGTCGAGACGGCGGAGAACGTCGCGCGCAAGCATAATGTCGGCACGGCCGAACAGAACGCCGTGACGGTGCGCCGCTACGAGCAATATGCCGAAGCGACCGCGAACGACGCCGCATTTCTGCGCCGCTTCATGGACCTGCCCTTCGACGTGCCGGACGCGCGCTTCTCAAAGAACGTCGGCCAGCTTACGGGCGACGAAGGCGTACATGCCACCAGCGCCGACAAGCTTGCCGCCTTGAAGCCGGTGATGCCCGGCGGCACCGTGACCTACGGCACGCAGACGCATCCCGCCGACGGCATGGCTGCGATGGTCATGACCACGGCCGAACGTGCGCGGGACTTGTCCAGCAATCCGGATATCGAAATCCGCATTCTCAGCTACGGCCAGGCCCGCGTCGATCGCGGCTATATGCCGGAAGCGCCGGTGCCTGCGGCGCGCGCCGCACTCGACGGCGCCGGCATCGCCGCATCCGATCTTGCCGCGATCAAGTCGCACAACCCCTTCGTCATCAACGACATCGTGTTCGCGCGGCACTTCAATCTCGACGTCATGGGCATGAACAATTACGGCTGCTCGCTGGTGTGGGGCCACCCGCAGGGCCCGACCGGCCTGCGCGGCGTCATCGAGTTGATCGAGGAGCTGGCGATGCGGGGCGGCGGGCTCGGCCTGTTTCAGGGCTGCGCCGCCGGCGACACCGCCATGGCTGTCGTGCTGTCCGTCACCGATCGGAAGCGCTGAGCCCGTGACCGCGCCGCCCTTCTCGACTGTCGTGCATATGCTGGCGGCGGCGGCAGGCGCGGCGACGGATCGCGATGCCTTGCGCTGCGGCGGCGAGTCCCTGAGCTATCGCGATTATGCCGCTTGCGTCGCCGGCTTTGCCGCCGAACTGTCCGCCGCCGTCGGCCCCAGTGTTGCGCAATCGCGCATCGCGGTGGTGATGGCGAATTCGATCGACACCGCCATCGCCTTTTACGCAGTGGCGGCGACCGGCGCGCAACTCGTGCCGCTGAATCCGGCTTACACCGCGCATGAACTCGAGCCGATCCTGAGCGATGCCGATCCGGCCCTCATCGTGTTCGACGTTGCGCTTGAGGGCATGGTGCGAGCGCTGGCCGCGCGGATCGGCGTCAAGCGCCTCATCGCCATCGGCCCCGCCAGGCGCCTCACCGCCTCGCGCGGCAGCCACCGTGTCATCGACAGCTTCCCCTATCCCGACAGCCTCGGCCTGCTGCAATATACCGGCGGCACCACCGGCCGTTCCAAGGGCGTCAACCTCACCCACCGCGCCGTCGCCACCAATGTGGTGCAGCGCGAGGCCCTGTTGCCGAGCGACGACGGCGAACGCATCCTCGCCGTGACGCCGCTCTATCACTCCTACGCCATGGCGATGGGGCTGCATCTCGCCAGTCATTGCCGCGGCACGCTGGTTCTGCTGCCACGCTATCACCCGAAGGACGTCCTCGCTCTGATCGCCCGCGAGCGCATTACACTCTTTGCCGGCAGCCCCACTTTGTTCACCGGCCTGATGGGCCACGCCGATTTCGCGCGCACGGATTTTTCGTCGCTGAAGCTGTGCTTCTCCGGCGCCTCGGCGCTGCCGATTGAGACGCTCAGACGCTGGGAGAACGCGACCGGCTGCGGCATCTGCGAAGGCTATGGCCAGACCGAAGCCGGCCCTGTCCTCACCTACAATCCGCGTCACGGCCTCCGCAAGGTGGGCTCGGTCGGCACCGTGCTGCCATGGACCGAAGTCCAAATCGTCGATGTCGAGACCGGCACGAAAGTGCTGCCGGCCGGTGAGACTGGCGAGGTTCGCGCCCGCGGGCCACAGATCATGAGCGGCTACCGCAACCGCCCGGACGAGACGGCGGCGGCGCTGCGCGACGGCTGGCTCTACACCGGCGACATCGGCGCCTTCGACGACGAAGGCTATCTCTTCATCCGCGATCGCAAGAAGGACATGGCCATCGTCGGCGGCTTCAATGTCTATCCGCGCGAGATCGAGGAGGTGCTGTGCGCGCACTCCGATGTAGCCGAAGCCGCGGTTGTTGCCGTTGCCGACGACTATCGCGGTCAGGTGCTGCACGCCTATGTGACGCTGAAAGACCACGCCGCCGCCGATGCCCCCAGTCTGCTCGATTACCTCGGGGAGCGGCTGACGAAATACAAGATCCCCGCGGGCATCGTCATCACCACCGCCATTCCCAAGACCAGCGTCGGCAAGATCGACAAGGTTGCGCTGCGCGCGGCGGCTAAGGCTAAGTAAATGTTCCGTCATGGCCGGGCTTGTCCCGGCCATCCACGCCTTAAATCAGCGTTTCATACAAATCCCGCCATTCCGGGTTTCCGCTGTGTATCAAACGGACCTCGCCGTCTACCGCCTGACCACCGGTGGCCTGGCGAGGCCAAGACCATCGAGCGCCTTGAGGAAGGCTGACAGCCGCTCGCGGCGATAGGCCGGCACATCCATGGTGGTGAAATCGTAGAAGCCCTTGCCGTCGCGCAGGCCGTTACGCCCCGCCGCCATGTTGTCCTTGACGATCTGCGGCGCCTCGAAGCGATCGCTCTTCATCGCCTCGGTCATGTAACGGCTGGCATAGAACAGGATATCGCCGCCGCCCCAGTCGATGAATTCGAGCAGCCCGAGAATGGCGAAGCGGAAGCCGAAGCCGTATTTCACCGCCTTGTCGATATCCTCGGCCGAGGCCACGCCCTCTTCCACCAGCCGCGCCGCCTCGTTCATGGCGAGCGCCTGGATCCGCGGCACGATGTAGCCGGGCGAGGCCTTGCACTCCACCGGCACCTTGCCGATCGATTCCAGCACCGCCTTGAATTCAGCCATCACACCGCGGTCGGTCTCGTCGGTGGCGCTGAGTTCGATCAGCGGCACGATGAAGGCCGGGTTGAGCCAGTGCGCGTTGAGAAAGTGGCTCGACCGCTTGCTGTAGCCCGACAGTTCGGTGGAGAGGAAGGTCGAGGTCGTCGAGGCGATGATGGCGCCCTTCGCCGCCACCTTGTCGATCACCGCGAAGGCTTCCTTCTTGGCTTCCACCGTCTCCGGCACCGCCTCGAAGACGATGCGCACACCGTCGAGCCCGGCGCCGATCTCGTCAAAGCCGACATACGACACGCGCGCCATGATCGGATCGATATCGGCCGCATCGAAGCCGCCGATATCCGCCACCGACTTGAGCGAGGCGCGGATCTCCTTGTCGCAATCGGCGAACAGGCGCTTCTGGCCATCCTTGTCGCGCGGCTTGCCGTCGATCAGGCGGACGTCATGGCCGGCATAGGCAAAAGCATGGGCGATGCCGCGGCCCATGCGCCCGGCGCCGACACAGGCGATCACGGGCGCGCTCATCAGATGCCCTTCCCGAGCATGGCCGACAGGCTCTCGCGGCTTTCGCCGGCAAGGCCGAGCGTCTCCATGGTGCGGCCGGTCTTGCGGAAGTCATTGCCGCTCGCCGCGCCGGCGATGGCGAGAAGCCCGGCTGCCACCGGCGTCGGCACGCCCGCCCATTCGCCGAGCGAGACGATCAGTGCGAGGCCCATGCCGACATCTTCCTGTAGATAGCGATGCGTCTTGAGGTCGAGATGCTCGTGCCAGTCGCCGGAGTCGACCAGCTTGTCATGCGCCAGCTTGCCGTACATCCAGTTCGACGTCTTGTAGTGATCGGCCAGCGGGAAATGCGGCGCCTTGTAGCCGAGCGCCTCGCGCAGCGCGATGCGCTCGGCGTCGAGCGCATCGTGCACGCGCCGCACCGACGGCTGCGTGCCTTCCTTGTGAATGTCCCAGCGCGGGAAATGCTCGATCGGCGCCGCGCTCATGATGATCAGCGGCGGATGGATGATCGGCCCCGCATTCATCAGCGCGCCCGACAGCGCATCCTCGACCGGCTCGATGGCGCCGGGGAATGCAGCCGAGATCACCTTGAGCGCCTTGTCGGTCAGCCGCGCCGGGAACACGCCGGTCGGCAGCCGCGTCGCGCGCGTCGTGATGGCGACCTCGTTCGGCCCGCGCTTGCGCGTCAGCCACGGCAGCGTACCGGTTTCGGCAATCGCGACGTCGGCCTTGCAGCCATGCGCGCGCAGCACCTTCATCATCAGGTAGGAGCCGAAGGTGCCGGGCGGCAGATAGATCACCTGCCCGTCGGTCAGGTGCGGCGCCAGCGCGACCGCGAGGTCCTCCTGCGCGAAGGCCGGCACCGGCGCTACGATCAGTTCGGCGCCGCGCACCGCTTCGCCGAGATCGGTTGTCGGCTTGGCGATCTTGACGTCGCGCACGCCCTTGAAGTCGCGCACCGTGATCGTGCCGCTTTCCAGCACCGGCGCCAGCGCCGCGGCATCGCGCCGCCAGAAGCGGACCTCGTGCCCTGCTTCCGACATGTCGACGGCCGCCGCGTAAGAGCCGTTGCCGCCACCCAGAACCGCGATTTTCATGAGGATTTTCTGCCTTGGACGATGCACCGGCAGATATTTTAACCCTAAAACAATTCGCGGGGAAAGCCTATCGATTGGCGCAAACCGCCCGATTTCAACCCACCGGCCGGCCGCCGTCCACGACCACGGTCGAGGCCGTCATGTAGGAGGCCTCGTCCGACGCCAGCCACAGGATCGGATAGGCTGCTTCCTCCGCTCTCGCCCAGCGCTTCATCAGGCAATGCGGCAGATGCTCGTTCTCGAGCGCCTCGCGGCTGCCGCCGGAAGCCTCGGCGCGCGCAACGTGAAACGGCGTCAGCGTGTAGCCGGGACAAACGGCGTTGACCCGCACGCCATGCTCGACCTCTTCGAAGGCGCAGGTCCGCGTCAGCGAGATGATCGCCGCCTTGGTCGCGTCGTACTGTCCCATGCCGGCGCGGCCCGACAGCGCGTAGGTCGATGACACGTTGACGATGCTGCCGCGGCCGGACGGCCGCAGATACGGCAGCGCCGCCTTGATCATGAAGGCGTAGCTCAGGAGGTTCACCGACAGCACGCGATTCCAGGTTTCGGCCGAGGCTTCGGCCAGCGGCTCGTAGGACCGCACGGCGGCATTGTTGACGAGCACGTCGAGGCCGCCGAACTCGCGGGCCGCCGCCGCCACCAGTTGCGCCGCGCTCGCATCGCTGCCCACGTCCGTCACCACCGCCCTGACGCGCGCCGCCGGAGTGGCGGCCTTGATCGCCGCGACAGCGGCCGTCACCGCTTTGTCGTCCTGATCCGCCAACACGACGCTGGCGCCTTCGGCGCAGAACAGGGCGCCCACCGCCGAACCGATGCCGCCGCCGCCACCCGTGACGATCGCCGTCTTTCCTGCCAGTCGCCCGCTCACGCTTTCGCTCCTTCCAGCACACAAA
>JAHCKF010000167.1 GCA_026125925.1 Pseudolabrys sp. | reverse complement strand
CTATGGCGGCTATCAGCCTGAGAACTTTGACCTGACCTTCCAGGGCACGGTGACGGTGCGGCGCGCGCTGCAGCTCTCGCTCAACGTGCCGGCCATCGCCGTCCTCAACAAGGTCGGCGTCAATCGCCTGAGCGCGCGCCTGACCCAGGCCGGCGCCGCGCTCGTGCTGCCGAAGGAGGAAGCGCCCGGTCTCGCCATGGGCCTCGGCGGCGTCGGCATCACGCTCAACGATCTCACCATGCTCTATGCCGGGCTCGCCCGCGGCGGCGAGACGGAACCGCTAATCGAGCGCGCCGGCGCGCCCGGGGTGAAGCCGCACCGGCTGCTCGACCCGGTGGCGGCTTGGTACGTCGGCAATGTCCTCATCGGCGCGCCGCCGCCGGAGAATGCCCCGCACGGCCGCATCGCCTTCAAGACCGGCACCTCCTATGGCTACCGTGATGCCTGGGCGGTCGGCTTTGACGGGCGCATGACCATCGGCGTCTGGGTCGGGCGCCCTGACGGCACCCCGGTGCCCGGTCTGGTCGGCCGCGCCAGCGCCGCGCCGATCCTGTTCGACGCATTCACCCGCTCGGGCGAGACGCCGATGGCGCTGTCCCAGGCGCCCAAAGGCGCGGTTTTTTCCACAACGGCGAAGCTGCCGCCGCCCCTCCAGCGCTTTGACGCCGCCCGTTACGGCGTGGCCGCGCCGCCGCCAAAGATCATGTTCCCGCCCAACGGCGTGCGGCTGGAGCTCGCCGGCGGCGGGATCGGCGGAAAACCGGTCGATCCGCTGGCTCTGAAGATCGCCGGCGGGGTGCCGCCGCTCTCCCTGATGGTCGATGGCGTGCCAATCCCGAGCTCGGGCAGCCGCCGGACGCTGTTCTTCCAGCCGGAAGGGCCGGGCTTTGTCCGGCTCACCGTCATGGATGCGCGCGGCGCCGCCGACAGCGTCCTGGTGCGCCTGCAATGAGCGCGCGACATCCTGTGCCGGGATGCGGCCCCACCATGCCATGACAGACGCGGCGGGGGGCTTTATGGTGCGGCGCATCCTGTGGAATAAGTCCGCTCCCTAGAACCAGAATCGCCGACCCAAGCAGACCATGAGCACGACCACTGACGAGGCGCCGCCATCTCAAGCGCCATCGCGCGGCCTCGCCGCCGTGCTCGATGCCGCGACGGCGTCGCACCTGCGCGCGGTGGCGCTGCTGCTGGCCTTTGCCTTGGTCGCCTTCCTGCCGGGCTTCTTTCAGATACCGCCGGTCGACCGCGACGAGGCGCGCTTCGCCCAGGCCACCAAGCAGATGCTCGAGAGCCACGAGTACATCGACATCCGCTTCCAGGACGAGGTCCGCTACAAGAAGCCGGTCGGCATCTACTGGCTTCAGGTCGCTGCGGTGAAAACCGGCGAGGCGCTCGGGGTGCGCGACGCCCAGACCACGATCTGGCTGTATCGGCTGCCGTCCCTGTTCGGCGCCATCGGTGCTGTGCTGATGACCTACTGGGCGGCGCTCGCCTTCGTGTCGCGACGCACCGCGGTGCTGGCCGGCCTGATGATGGCGAGTTCGATCCTGCTCGGCGTCGAGGCGCGGCTCGCGAAGACCGATGCGGTGCTGCTGTTCATGAGCGTAACCGCCATGGGCGCGCTGGCGCGCATCTATCTCAGATCGCGCCGCGACCCGGATGCAGCCGCAGGCTGGCGGTTGCCGTTCCTGATGTGGACCGCGATCGCGGGCGGCACCTTGGTCAAGGGCCCGCTGGTGCTGATGTTCGTCGCGCTCACCGTGGCGGCGCTTTGCATCGCCGATCGCTCCGTGCGCTGGGTCAAATCAATTCGGCCGTTGACCGGTTTCCTCTGGATGTTGCTGCTGGTGGCGCCATGGTTCATCGCCATCGTCGCCAAATCCGGTGACAACTTCTTCGTCAAGTCGGTCGGCGACGACATGCTGGCCAAGGTGACGAGCGGACAGGAAGCCCATGGCGCGCCGCCCGGCTACTACTTTCTGCTGTTCTGGATCACATTCTGGCCCGGCTCGGTGCTCGCCGGCCTTGCCGCGCCGACCATCTGGAAGGCGAGAAATGAGCCCGGCGCGCGCTTCCTCTTGGCGTGGGTGATCCCGTCGTGGATCGTCTTCGAGGCGGTGATGACCAAGCTGCCGCACTATGTGCTGCCGCTGTATCCCGCCATCGCCATTCTGATCGCAGGCATCGTCGAGAAGAATGGGCTGTGGCGCAATCGCTGGATCGAGCACGGCACCGTCGGCTGGTTCCTGTTTCCCGGCATCATCGCCGTGGCGGTACCGGTCGTCTTCTTCATCATGAGCCGCGATCTCGGATTGGTCGCTTGGCCATTCGCCGCCGCGGCCGCGATTTTCGGCCTGTTCGCCTGGTGGCTCTACGAAGTCGATGGGGCGGAGCGGGCCCTGTTGCGCGGCATGATGGCATCGGTGTTCATCGCCATCACCGTCTATGCGATCACATTTCCGATGCTGCCGTCGTTGTTCCCCAGCGAAATCGTCGCCCGCGAAGTGCGCGCCAAGGCCTGTACCGATCCGCATCTGGCTTCGACCTTCAGTTATCAGGAACCGAGCCTCGTTTTTCTGCTCGGCACCGAGACAAAATTCACCGACGGTCCAGGCGCTGCCGAATTCCTCAATGGCGGCCCGTGCCGTTTTGCGCTGGTCGATCCGCGCAGCGAACGCGCGTTCGTGCAGCGCGCCAATGCGCTCGGCGTGCGCTTCACGCTTGGTAATCGCATCGAGGGCTTCAACGTCAGTAATGGCAAGCGGTTCGCCATGGCGATGTTTTATTCGGCGATCCCATGAGCTTTAAAGTGCCCGTGCTTTCGCCCACCGCACAGCGTCTGAACTTCAACGTGATCGCTTCGCTTCGGCGTCTGACGCGGCCGGTCGACTGGGCTCGGACGTTTCCCTGGATCCGCGAGCCGCGTCCCTTGCTCATCGGCGCCGCCGTCGTGCTGGTTGTCATGCTGGCCGGCATGGCGCTGATTGATCCGGGCGCGACCCGGTTCGCGCGAACGTTACCGCGCTGGATCGTCGACTTCTTCAATTTTCTCACGGATTTCGGCAAGGGCGCCTGGGTGCTCTGGCCCCTCGGGCTGACCTTCGTTGCGATGGCGGCGCTGCCGAGGGCGATTACACCCATCGCACAGGCGGTACAGGCTGCACTCATGGTGCGGGTCGGCTTTCTGTTCGTCGCCGTCGCATTGCCCGGCCTGTTTTCCTCGATCGTCAAGAACATGATCGGCCGCGCCCGGCCGGGCGTGCCGGGACGCATCGATCCGTTCGTGTTCGATCCGTTTCACTGGGCCCCGGCCTGGGCCAGCATGCCGTCGGGGCATGCGACGACCGCCTTTGCAGTGCTGGCCGCGGTCGGCACCTTGTGGCCGCGCTGGCGCACCGTAGCGTTGCTCTACGCCCTGGTGATCGCCATCAGCCGGATTGTGGTGCAGGCGCATTTCTTCACCGACACGCTGTTGGGCGCCGTTGTCGGGATCGGCGGCGTCATCCTGATCCGGCGTTGGTTCGCCGCGCAGAGGCTGGGCTTTTCCATTACCGCGGATGGGCGAGTGCACCAGTTCCCCGGCCCGTCGGTGCGCCGGATCAAAGCTGTTGCCCGCGAGCTTTTGGCTTAATAAAGAGCAGCCACCGGGCCCTCGGTGATGCCCGGGACGAGGCCGCCATTCCGGCCGACCGCCGTGTTTTCGATAAGAGTATCATACGGTTATGAGCAGCATTGCCCCCGCAGTGGCCGTCGTGGTGCCGGTCCGCAACGAGACCGGCAACATCGCGCCGCTGGTTACCGAGATCGCCGCCGCGCTCGAGGGGCAGTGGCCGTTCGAGATCGTCTACGTCAACGACGGCTCGACCGACGGCACCGCGGCCGAGCTCAAGCGTCTGATGGCACTCCACCCGTTCCTGCGCTGCGTCAGCCACAAGCAGTCGTGCGGCCAGTCGGCGGCGGTGCGCAGCGGCGTGACCACGGCGCGCGCGCCGGTCATCTGCACCATTGACGGGGACGGCCAGAACGACCCGGCCTTTATCCCGGCGATGCTGCGGGCGCTGGAGGCGGGGGCGCCGGATGTAGGCCTCATCGCCGGCCAGCGGCTGGCGCGCAAGGGTGGTTTCAAGCGCATCCAATCGCGCATCGCCAACGCCGTGCGCGGCGCGGTGCTGCGCGACGGCACGCGCGACACCGGCTGCGGCCTCAAGGCGTTCCGCCGCGATGTCTATCTCCGATTGCCGTATTTCGACGCGCTGCACCGCTTCATGCCGGCCCTGGTCAAGCGCGAGGGCCTTCGCATCGGTTATGTCGATGTCGTCGACCGGCCGCGCGGTTCGGGCGTGTCGAATTACGGTCTGTGGGACCGGCTCTGGGTCGGCATTCTGGATCTGGCAGGCGTTTGGTGGCTGATCCGCCGCCGCAAGCGCGTGCCGGAGATCATCGACAATTGACGAATTGCGCGCGGCCGCGCAGGCGCGGCAAGCCGAGACGTCTCGTGCAACGAAGGAAGTGAGCCATGCTGATCGATATCGCCCAGTCCGTTGGCGGCTATCTCCATGACGTATTCGTCGGCGGCGCCGACTGGGGCGTTCTGCTCGGCTACGTGGCGCAGTCTCTTTTCGCCATGCGCTTCGTCGTGCAGTGGATCGCCTCCGAACGTGCCGGCCGCAGCGTCGTGCCGATGACGTTCTGGGTGTTCTCGATCGGCGGCGGCATCATGTTGCTTGGCTATGCGCTCTATCGCAAGGATCCGGTCTTCATTATTGGCCAGGCCTTCGGCGTGTTCGTCTATCTGCGTAACCTGCAATTCGTCCTGCGCGGTCGGGGCGAGGGCGCCGCCGCGTAGTCGCGGCATGGAATTTGCGATCCGTCACGTGTCAGTCCGTATGATTGTCGCATGTGAAGGGGACATCGCCGTTTGCAAAAATTCCGAGCAAGGGCCTGCACCTATAAAGGCAGGGCGGATGCCCTTTGTGCATCGCCAACAAGTTTAAGCCCTTGACCTTGCGCCTCAATCGTTCTGAGATACCGAATTAGGAGCAAACTCTGGGAATGGCGAAGGCAATCGTGGCTCATTTTCGCGCCACGATGACTTCGAGGGGAAAACAACGCCGTTCGAGGGGAAAATCCCTTTCGTGGGGGATTGCTTTCGATGGAGAAGCCTTTCGAGGGGAAGGTGTGCCAGCTCCGGGGGCCTAACACTCAATCAACAAGCATGGGATGAGGCTGCACAATGAAACGAGTTGCTGGTATTCTGGCTTTGGCGGCGGCGGTTTTCGTCGCCCAAAGCGCGTCGGCTCAGACGCTGAAACAGGTCAAGGATCGCGGTGTTCTCAACTGCGGTGCGAATGGCCAGCTCGCCGGCTTCGGTTTGCCGGACGCGCAGGGTAACTGGACGGGTCTCGACGTCGATGTCTGCCGCGCGGTCGCCGCCGCGGTGCTCGGCGACGCCAAGAAGGTCAAGTTCGTGCCGTTGACGGCGAAGGACCGCTTCACGGCGCTGCAGTCCGGCGACGTCGATCTGCTGGCGCGTAACACCACCTGGACGATCTCCCGCGACACCACGCTCGGCCTCAACTTCACCGGCGTGAACTACTATGACGGCCAGGGCTTCATGGTGCGCAAGTCGCTCAAGGTGAACTCGGCGCTCGAACTCAACGGCGCCTCGGTCTGCGTGCAGCAGGGCACCACGACCGAGCTCAACCTCGCGGACTACTTCCGCGCCAACAAGATGCAGCTCAAGTCGGTGACCTTCGCCGACGCCGACCAGACCGTGAAGGCGTATGACGCCGGGCGCTGCGACGCGTTCACCACTGACGCTTCGGGCCTGTATTCGGAACGTCTGCGTCTGGCCAAGCCGGATGACCACATCGTGCTGCCCGAGATCATCTCGAAGGAGCCGCTCGGCCCGTCCGTGCGTCACGGCGACGACCAGTGGTTCGACGTCGTGAAGTGGGTTCTGTTCGCGATGATCGACGCCGAAGATCTCGGCGTGGATTCGAAGAACGCCGACGAGATGATGAAGTCGAACAATCCGGAAGTCCGTCGTCTGCTCGGCGTCGAAGGCAACTTCGGCGAACAGCTCGGTCTGACCAAGGACGCCTTCTACAAGATCGTCAAGCAGGTCGGTAACTACGGTGAATCGTTCGACCGCAATGTCGGCGCCGGTTCGCCGCTGAAGATCGATCGCGGTCTCAACAAACTGTGGACCAAGGGCGGCATCATGTACGCCCCCCCGATCCACTAACCGGTCGAGTGAGTTGGCCGCGGACGTAAAAGTCCGCGGCCAAAAGCTTCGGAGACAGGCCCAGGCGTCATAACAAGGGCACTCCTGACGAGGGGATCATGGCGATCGAGAACGCGGGAGCGCAGCAGCCGGCGCGCGTTGCCTTCTATAACGACCCGAAGTTTCGCAGCGTCGCCTATCAGGTCGTGCTCTGCGTCCTTGTTGTGCTGGTCGTCTATGCGGCGGCCAGCAACGCAGTCGACAACCTGAAGCGCGCGAATGTCGCCTCCGGCTTCGGTTTCTGGGACCAGGCCGCCGGGTTCGACATCTCGCAAACGCTGATCGAGTACAGCGCATCGATCTCGACTTACGGCACGGCGTTTTGGGTCGGTCTGCTCAACACGCTGCTGGTCGGGGCCATGGGCATCGTTATCGCCACCATCCTCGGCTTCACCGTCGGCATCAGCCGTCTATCGAAGAACTGGCTGTTGGCGAAGGTGGCGACCGGCTACGTCGAGACAATCCGCAACATCCCGCTGCTGTTGCAGCTATTGTTCTGGTACAACGCCGTGCTCAAGGCGCTGCCGGACATCCGGGACAGCCACCGCTTCTTCGGCTCATATCTCAACAACCGCGGCCTGTTCGTGCCGGAGCCGCTGCGCGACCCGGGCTTCGGCTGGGTCGAAATCGCGATCTTGATCGGCATCGCCGGCGCCAGCGCCTTTTATTACTGGGCCCGGAAGCGCCAGATGGCGACAGGCCAGCAGGCGCCCATCGCGCTCGTGACGCTTGGCCTGGTGGTCGGCCTGCCGTTGGTCGTGTTTCTCTTGCTTGGCATGCCGCTGCATTTCGATGCGCCGCAGGTCGGCCGCTTCAACATCACCGGCGGTCTGGCGTTGCAGCCGGAGTTTGTCGCGCTGCTGCTGGGCCTGAGCGTCTACACGGCGGCCTTCATTGCCGAGGTGGTGCGTGCCGGCATTCTCGCCGTGTCGCATGGCCAGACGGAAGCGTCCTATTCGCTCGGCATGAAATCGGGCCCAACCTTGCGCCTGATCGTCGTGCCGCAGGCGATGCGCGTCATCGTGCCGCCGCTCACGAGTCAGTATCTCAACCTGATCAAGAACTCATCGCTCGCTGTCGCGGTCGGTTATCCGGACCTGGTGCAGGTCTTCACCGGCACCGTGCTCAATCAGACCGGGCAGGCCGTCGAGGTCGTTGCCATCACGATGCTGGTCTATCTCTTCATCAGCCTGTTCACGTCGCTG
>JAHCKF010000166.1 GCA_026125925.1 Pseudolabrys sp. | reverse complement strand
CGGCACCAACGATCTGGCCAAGGACACGCGGGCGCGGCTGGTGCCGGGCCGCGCGCCGATGCTGCCATGGCTGACGACGGTGATTGCGGCGGCGCGCATTCACGGCGTCGAGGTGCTCGACGGCGTCTACAACGATCTGAGCAATGCCGAGGGCTTTGCCGCGGAATGCCAGCAGGGCGTCGAACTGGGCATGGACGGCAAGACGCTGATCCACCCGAACCAGATCGAGCCGTGCAACACGGCGTTCTCACCGAGCGAGGCCGAGGTTGCCTGGGCGCGCAAGATGATCGCCGCCTTCGACCTGCCGGAGAACAAGTCCAAGGGCGTGGTGTCGATCGACGGCCGCATGGTCGAGCGCCTGCATGCCGACATGGCGCGGCGCACGGTGGCGATCGCCGAGGCGATCGCGGCGCGGGGCTGAGACGGGCCGCCTGCAAAAAGAAAAGGCGCGGGACAAGATCCCGCGCCTTGGCGTTTCAACGATCGTTGCCGCGATCTAGTAGGTCGTCACCGGCCGAAAGCCGTCATTATTGGGGGCGGCATAAGCCTGCGTTGCCGGCTGCTCCGGGACCAATGCCGGTTGCGGCGTCCGGCCGCTGACCTGATCTTCCGTCGGCGGCTCGACCGGCTGCACCAGGCGACGCGCCACGCCTTCGAACTGGGCGTTCTGGTCGATGGCCAGCGATCGGTTGTAGATTTCTCCTTCCACCGCCGCGGTCGCCTGCAGTTTCACGTTGTTGCCGTGGATGGTGCCCTTGAAGGCGCCGTCGATGACGACGTCCTGGGCGCGGGCATTGCCGTTGATGTTGGCACCCTTGCCGACCACCAGATGCGCGGCGTGGATATCGCCGTCGACCCGGCCGAACACCTGTACACCGCCGGTCGAGACGACGTTGCCGGTGATCAGCAGCCCGGCGCCGAAGGTGGACACGATTTCCTTCTCGCCGAGCCGGACCGGAGCGCCGGCTGCGGGCTGAAACTGGGATTTGGGCTGCGGCGCGGCGGTTTCAGCCGGCTTGGCCGGGCGCGGCTCGCTTTTTGTGGGGGAGAAGTAACTCACGGCAGAAAACTCCTGTCGTCCATGGACAAATTCACGCAACGGAAGGCGGCGAGGCGACTCGAAGGCGAGAGCTGTTTGATAGTGTAGCGGCTGCCCCGTCGCGCGATAGAACAACCTGAATTTATCGATAACGCGGGCGTTGCCTTTGTCTCGCCGGCGTTAACCAGGTCCACATGTTAACTTTTGAGCGGCTGTTTAATCGGCGGGCGGCGGATAAAATAAACAACAGCGCCGCTTTGATACCGGCATTGCCGTCGCGGCCAGGTGAGGCAGATCATGATCGGCGACAAGGAATTGCGGGCGTCGGTCGACCGCTATCTCGACGCGGTCCGCGCCCAGGCGCAGGCGGAAATCGCGCAGGCCGTGCGCGAGGCGATGGCCAACGGCAAGCTCGGCCATCAGGGCAGCGTCGAGACGGCCGTGGCGCTGACCTGCGACAAGATCGGGCTCAACGTCGCGGTCTACGGCAAGATCGATCTCTGATCCGCATGCGACGGCCATGACCAGCACTGGTTCATCGTCATCGAGACCGACGACATCGCATCGGCGCGCGAACGGATACATAAAGGCGGCATAGCGATCAGCGCGATCGAGCCTGTGCCATTCGGACGAGCGGCGATGCTGCGCGATCCTGAAGGCAACATGATCGAAATTCACCAGGCTGAACGGGGCTAGCCGGCAAAGCCTTTCGAGCGCGATGGCTGGAAATGATTTTCGAATTGTCTCTAGCGCTCAAGAAAAAGCCGCCGCCGAATGAATCGGCTGCGGCTCTTTTATCTCAATGGGTTGAAGCTTACGCCCAGGGCCGCGCGGCCTGCGCCTTCTGCTCGAAGCTTTCGATCTTGCTCTGCTTCTGCTTGGTCAGGCCGATGTCATCCAGGCCGTTGAGCAGGCAGTGCTTGCGGAATTCATCGACGTCGAACTTGACGACGCCGCCGTCCGGCCCGCGGATTTCCTGCTTCTCGAGATCGACCGACAGGGTCGCGTTCGAACCGCGGTCGGCGTCGTCGAACAGCTTCTCGAGATCTTCGGGCGAGACGCGGATCGGCAGGATGCCGTTCTTGAAGCAGTTGTTGTAGAAAATGTCGCCGAACGAGGTCGAGATCACACAGCGGATGCCGAAGTCCATCAGCGCCCACGGCGCGTGCTCGCGCGACGAGCCGCAGCCGAAGTTGTCACCGGCGACCAGAATCTTGGCGTTGCGATAGGCGGGCTTGTTGAGCACGAAGTCCGGGTTCTCGGCGCCGTCGTCGAGATAGCGCTGCTCCGAGAATAGGCCCTTGCCGAGCCCGGTGCGCTTGATCGTCTTCAGGTACTGCTTCGGAATGATCATGTCGGTGTCGACATTGATGATCCGCAGCGGCGCGGCGACACCTTCCAGGTGAGTGAATTTTTCCATGAGCTCTCAGCTTTCCCGACTGTTCTCAGCGCCACAGGATTTAGCCCGGCTGCCGGGCCAAGGGAAGATCAAGGGAAGGATTCAGTCGGCCGCCTGCTCGATGGCAGCCATGTCGTCGTCCGACAGGCCGAAATGATGGCCGATCTCGTGCACCAGGACGTGGGTGACGATGGCGCCCAGGGTCTCCTCGTGCTCGGCCCAGTAGTCGAGGATCGGTCTGCGATACAGCCAGACCATGTTTGGCATTTGCCCGCTCACCTGGGTCGATTGGAACGGCAGGCCGACGCCCTGAAAAAGGCCGAGCAGGTCGAATTCGCTCTCCGCGCCCATGGTGTCCAGCACCTCCGCGGTCGGGAAGTCCTCGACCCGGATCACCACCCCCTCGCAGAGGGCCCGGAAAGTCTCGGGCAGGCGGGCATAGGCCTCCTGAGCCATGGCCTCGATCTCGTCGAGGGAGGGCGCCAGAGTGCCCCGGAGGGCTTGCGGATCGTCGGAAGAGCCTGCCATTCCGCCCTTCTAGGCCAGCGGCCGAGCCGAACCAAGCTGCCGCAAGGGCGCACCCCGCCGGGCCCCTTGGATCCGAGCTTCCGCCAAGCCTTTGCCCGGACTTGCCGATTTACTTGCCGATGACCCGCCCGTTAACTATTATGGCGAAACTGGGTGGCTCAGTACCGCCCGCGCATAGGGTATCGGCCATGTCGTTGAAAACCGTCGGATTGGGCATCGTCGCAAGCCTCTTGTGCGGGACCTTGGTCACGCCGGCCTCGGCCGAGTTCTTCGGCTGCAAGGAGCCGCACACCAAGGTGACCTATACCTCCTCGTCGTCGCGGCAGGCCTTCACCCGTTATTCCGCGGGTCACGGCCATTACGCCTCTGCGCCGCGACGGGCTCACCACGCGGGTCTGTTCGCTCCGTTTCAGCGTTCCTCCGGCCAGCGCTGGTAGGCCCCGGTGCACCGTCTCGCCCTCATCGCACTCGCCGGCCTGATCGCGGCCGCCGCTCCGGCCTTCGCGCAATCGCAGCAGCGCACCGAAGTCGCGCAGCAAACCCCGCGGCAGCGCATCATCATCACGCCGCGCCGTGAACCCGGCCCGAACGCCAAGCGCGAATGCCAGGCCCGCCTGGTCGAACAGTACCGGCCGAGCGGCACCGTGATCGTGCCGGTGGTGCACTGCTGGTGGCAGTGAAACTTCCGCCACAGTGCGACGTTATGTCCATGGCGACATTCGTTGGACGCGGGAGATCGCCATGTCTGTTCTAAGCATGTCTGTTCTGGCCAAGGCTTTCAAAGTGCTCTGTGCCGCGACGGTTATCGCCGCCACGGCGATGATCGCGACGCCGGCGGCGGCACAGTGGCATCACCGCCACGGCGGCTGGGGCCATCACGGCTATCGCCATCACGGCGGCGGTTTCTATTTCGGCTTCGGCGCGCCTTACGCTTATCCCCGACCGTATTACTACGGCGGGCCTGCCTATTACGGCTACGGTCCGCCGTGCCGGTGGGAGCGCGTGCGCTTCTGGCGTCATGGCCGCTGGCACTGGCGCAGCGTGCGCCGCTGCTACTAGTTGGAATTGTAGCCCGCATGTAGCGAAGCGGAATGCGGGGCTACGAAACAAAAACGCCGCCCTCATCGGGCGGCGTTTTCAATTTGAGATGCTGATCGCTCAGCGCCAGTCGCGGACGTCGACGAAGTGGCCGGCGATCGCAGCGGCCGCGGCCATGGCCGGCGACACCAGATGCGTGCGGCCCTTGTGGCCCTGACGGCCCTCGAAGTTGCGGTTCGAGGTCGAAGCGCAGCGCTCGCCCGGCTTGAGCTTGTCCGGGTTCATGGCGAGGCACATCGAACAGCCCGGCTCGCGCCAGTCGAAGCCGGCCGCCTTGAAGATCTTGTCGAGGCCTTCGGCTTCGGCCTGCTCCTTCACGAGACCCGAGCCCGGCACGATCATCGCCGACACCGCGGCGTTGACCTTCTTGCCTTCGGCGACGCGCGCGACCTCGCGCAGGTCCTCGATGCGGCCATTGGTGCAGGAGCCGATGAAGACGCGGTCGAGCTTGATGTCGGTGATCTTCTCGCCGCCCTTGAGGCCCATGTAACCGAGCGAACGCTCGGCGGCGATGCGCTTCTTCTCATCGGTGATCTCGGACGGCACCGGCACGCGGCCGGCGATCGACGCGACCTGCTCGGGGCTGGTGCCCCAGGTCACGATCGGCGGCAGCTTGGCGGCGTCGAGCCTGATCTCACGGTCGAAGTGCGCGCCGTCTTCCGATTGCAGCGTTTCCCAATAGCGCATCGCCTGATCCCAGGCTTCGCCCTTGGGCGCCATCGGCCGGCCCTTGAGATAATCGAACACCTTCTGGTCGGGCGCCATGAAGCCGGCCTTGGCGCCGCCTTCGACCGACATGTTGCAGATGGTCATGCGGCCTTCCATCGACAGGTCGCGGATGGCTTCGCCGGCATATTCGAGCGCATAGCCGGTGCCGCCGGCGGTGCCGATCTCGCCGATGATGGCGAGGATGATGTCCTTGGCGGTGACGCCGTGCGGCAGCTTGCCATCGACGACCGCGCGCATGTTCTTCGACTTGCGCTGCAACAGCGTCTGCGTCGCGAGCACGTGTTCGACCTCGGATGTGCCGATACCGTAGGCGACCGCACCGAAGGCGCCGTGTGTCGCGGTGTGGCTGTCGCCGCACACGATCGTGGTGCCAGGCAGCGTGAATCCCTGTTCAGGGCCGATGATGTGAACGATGCCCTGACGCTTGTCGAATTCGTTGAAGTAGGTGATGCCGAAGTCCTTGGCATTCTCGGCCAGCACGGCGATCTGTTCGGCGCTTTCCGGATCGGGGTTCGGCAGCGAACGGTCGGAGGTCGGCACGTTATGATCGACGACGGCGAGCGTCTTGTCCGGCGCATGCACCTTGCGGCCGGCATTGCGCAGGCCTTCGAAGGCCTGCGGGCTCGTCACCTCATGCACGAGATGGCGATCGATATAGAGCAGCGCGGTGCCGTCTTCTTGAATGTCGACGACGTGGTCGTCCCAGATCTTGTCGTACAGGGTGCGCGGTTGCATGGCGGTATACCTTTTCTGAAAGGATTGGTTCTCGGGTCTTCGATGGCAGCAGGTGCGCGCCAATGGCGCGCCGCGCCGATCAAAGGCCGGCTTGGACGGCCGCGGTCAGCCGACCGAAGAACCGCCAGGGCAGACGGGTGTGGTCAGCCAGAATGATGCGCTGCGCCTTTAGAACCATGACAGGCTATATAGCCGCTTGCCGCGGCGGCGACAATCAAGCCAGACCGCCGCACGGCTCTGCAAAAGAGCGGCCCGGCAAAAGAAAAGGGCCGCGCAAGGCGGCCCTTTTCCGGCGTTCCCCCGAACAGCCGTAACTTTTACGAGGCCGCGGCGGCCGCGTTGACTTCGGCGGCGGTCGGGCCGCTCGCTTCGACGATGCGGGCCTTCTTGCCGCGCAGCGCGCGCAGATAATACAGCTTGGCGCGGCGCACCTTGCCGCGGCGCACGACCTTGAGCGAGTCGATGGCCGGCGCGTAGAGCGGGAACACGCGCTCGACGCCTTCGCCATACGAGATCTTGCGAACGGTGAAGCTTTCGTTGAGACCGGCGCCCGAGCGCGCGATGCAGACGCCTTCGTAGGCCTGCACGCGGGTCTTGTCGCCTTCGGTCACCTTGACGTTGACCACGACGGTATCGCCCGGGGCGAATTCCGGAATGGCCTTGTTGGCGGAAAGCTTCTCGAGCTGTTCTTTCTCGAGCTGCTGGATGATGTTCATGGCTCAAATCTCCGTCGGCAGCGCCAGCAACCGGCGCGCGGTCTCAGGCTTAAACTGAATGGGTTGGCCGGGCTTTTAGAGCAAAGCCGGGCACTTGTCACCTGTCTGTTTTGCGCCGTTTTAGGGCTTTTTACGGGCCAAAAAGGCCGCCCAGAGGTCGGGGCGGCGCTCCCGGGTCAACCTTTCGGCCTGCGCCCTCCGCCAGGCGGCGACCTTGGCGTGGTCGCCGGAGGTCAGGATCTCCGGAATCGGGCGGCCCTCGAACACGGCGGGCCGGGTGTACTGGGGGTATTCGAGCAGCCCGTCGGAGAAGCTTTCCTCGACGCCCGAGGCTTCCTTGCCCATGACGCCCGGGATCAGGCGGACGCAGGCGTCCAGCAGGGTCAGCGCGGCCATCTCGCCGCCGGACAGCACGAAATCGCCCAGGCAGACCTCCTCGAGGCCTCTGGCCTCGATCAGGCGCTCGTCGACGCCCTCGAAGCGGCCGCACAGGATGACGGCGCCGGGGCCGGCGGCGAGCTCGCGGACGCGCGCTTGCGTCAAGGGTCTGCCGCGCGCGCTCATGACCAGCCGCGGGCGGGCATCGGCCGGGACGGCGTCGAGCGCGCGGGCCAGGACGTCGGCCTTCATTACCATGCCGGGGCCGCCGCCGGCCGGCGTGTCATCGACGGTGCCGTGCTTGTCGGTGGCGTAGTCGCGGATCTGTTTCGCCTCGATCGACCACAGGCCGTTCGCCAGCGCTCTGCCGGCGAGGCTGACGCCGAGGGGGCCGGGAAACATCTCCGGATAGAGGGTGAGGATGGTGGCGCGGAACATGGCCATCACTCGATGATCGACGGCAGCACCACCGTGATCTTGCCGCCTTCGATATCGACGTCCGGCACCACGGCGTTGGTGAACGGCAGCAGCATCGGTTCGCCGCCCTGCGGCGTCGCGATCTCGATCAGGTCGCCGGCGCCGAAATTGAACAGGCCGGTCACCTTGCCGAGCGCAACGCCGTCGGGCGTCACCGCGGCAAGGCCGATGAGATCGGCGTGGTAATAGGTGCCGTCCTCGTCGATCGGCGGCAGCCGGTCGCGCGGCACGTAAAGGTCGGTGTTGGTGAGTTTCTCGGCGGCGGTGCGGTCGGGGACACCGGACAGGCGCGCGACGAAGTGATCCTTCGCCGCGCGCATGCTCTCGATGTCGAACTGCCGCTTGCCGTCCAGCGTTTCGAACGGGCCGTAGTCGGCGACGGCTTGCGGGTCCTCGGTGAAG
>JAHCKF010000165.1 GCA_026125925.1 Pseudolabrys sp. | reverse complement strand
ACCTGTTCCGTGCGCATTTCGACACCAATGTTTTCGGCACCATCGCCATGATCCAGGCGGCGCTGCCGCACATGCCGGCGCCGGGCGGGCGCATCATCAATTTCTCGTCGGCGCTGGCGACCCGGCCGATCCCGACGTCGTCGATCTATTCGGCCTCCAAGGGCGCGATCACGACCTTGTCGCATGCGCTGGCCAAGGAGTTCGGCCCGCGCGGCATCACCGTGAACACCATCGCTCCCGGCGTGATCGAGACCGAAATGACGGCCAAGATCCTGAAAGAACGCGGTGAGGGTATCAAGGCGATGACGCCGCTCGGCCGCATCGGCCAACCCGACGACGTCGCCGGCGTCGCCGTGTTCCTGGCCTCGCCGGACGCCGGCTGGCTGACCGGCCGGACCTTCATCGTCGATGGCGGCGTGAGCTGATCGCGGCGGCGCCCCGCGGCCAATTAACCTGAGGTCACCGTCAAGATAGGTCTATGCAATTGCCGCGGCCTGGCCGAGGCTCTATGTCTTCACGGCTGCGTGCGGAACCGTCCCCCGGACGGCCGGATTGTCCATGCGGCTTCTAAGGTGAGGACGACAGCGCGATGAAGACCTCGATCGCAACCGTATGCCTGGCCGGCAATCTTCTGGAAAAGCTGGAAGCGATCGCCTCGGCTGGCTTCAAGGCGGTCGAGATCTTCGAGAACGATCTGATCGCCTATCCGGCGTCGCCGAAGCAGGTGCGCCGCATTTGCGACGACCTCGGGCTAACCGTCGTTACCTGCCAGCCGTTCCGCGAATTCGAGGGCCTGCCGGACGACAAGCGGCTCAAGGCGCTGGAGCGCGCCGAGCGCAAGTTCGACCTGTTGCAGGAGCTCGGCTCCGACCTGCTGTTCGTCTGCTCGAGCGTCTCGACCGAAGCGGCCGGCGGCATCGACCGGCTGGCCGAGGATTTCGCCATGCTCGGCGAGCGCGCGCAGAAGCGAAACATGCGGGTCGGTTACGAGGCGCTGGCCTGGGGCAAGCAGATCTTCGACTATCGCGACGCCTGGGAAGTGGTGCGGCGGTCCGGCGCCGGTAGCGTCGGCATCGTGCTCGACTCCTTCCATATCCAGTCGCGCGGCACCGATCTCAAGCCGATCCGCAACATGCCGAAGGATCGCATTTTCCTGGTCCAGGTTGCCGACGCGCCGACGCTGGAGATGGATTACCTCTCGTGGAGCCGGCACTGGCGTTGTCTGCCGGGGCAGGGCGATTTCGATCTCGCCGGCTTCATGGATGCGTTGATCGCCACCGGCTATGACGGCTACCTTTCGCTGGAGATTTTCAACGACCGCTTCCGTGCCGGCTCGGCGCGCTCGGTCGCACTCGATGGTCACCGCTCGCTGATCTATCTGCTCGACGAAGCCTCGCGCCGTCACGGCATGAAGGTGCCCGGCGCCGTGCCGATGCCGGCCCCGGCCCCGGTCGAGGCCGTCGAGTTCATCGAATTCGCCGTGGACGAGAAGGACCGCGCCGGTTTCGAATTGCTGCTCAAGCAGCTCGGCTTCGCCATGACCGGCCGCCACAAGTCGAAGGACGTCCATCTCTGGACGCAGGGCAATATCCGCATCGTCGTCAACAGCGACAGCGACGGCTTCGCGCATTCCTACCAGATTACGCACGGCACCTCGGTCTGCGCCATGGCGCTGCGCGTGCCGGATGCCAGCGCGGCGACGGCGCGGGCCAAGGCCCTGCTCGACGTGCCGCACGACAGCGCCGTCGGGCCGGGCGAACTCAATATTCCGGCGGTGCGAGGCGTCGGCGGCAGCCTGTTGTATTTTCTCGACGGCCAGTCGGCCCTCGGCGGCTGGTCCACGGTGGACTTCGAGCCGATCGCGACCGACGCGCCGGACGCCGGCCTGTTCGCGGTCGATCACGTCTCGCAGACCATGTTCTACGAGGAGATGCTGACCTGGCTGCTGTTCTATACGTCGCTGTTCGACACCAAGCGCACGCAGAGCCAGGCGGTGGTCGATCCCGGCGGCATCGTGCAGAGCCAGGTGATCGAGAGCGGTTCGCTGGCCGGGCCGGGGCAGGGGCTGCGCCTGGTGCTCAACGGCTCGCAGAGCCATCACACCTTGTCGTCGCGCTTCATCTACGAATTCTTTGGCTCCGGCGTGCAGCATATCGCGCTGGCGACCGCGGATATCCGCAAGACGGTCAAGCAACTCGTCGCCAATGGCGTCGAGATGCTGCCGATGCCGGAGAATTATTACGAGGACCTCGCCTCGCGCACCGATCTGTCGGATGAAGACGTCATGACGCTGCGCAAGCTGAATATCCTGTACGACACCGATCAGAAGGGCGCCTACTATCAGGCCTATACGGCCACGATGGAAGGCGGCTTCTTCTTCGAGATCGTGCAGCGCGACGGCTATGCCGGCTACGGCGCGCCGAACGCCGCGATCCGGCTCAACGCGCAGTCATTTGCCGCGGCGCAGGGTGAGCCCGTTCCGCAGATGTAAGGCGCGCCCGCTACACCGGCTCCTTGATCTTGCCGATATCCAGCATGCGCATCACCGCGCGCTCGTAATAGGGCTCGGTGGCGCCGATCCGCACTTTGCGCAGGAAGTACTTCTCGAAGGCGATCTTGGCGAGGTGGACCCAGCGGCCGCTCGACGCCCAGTTGACGTTGCGCGGCGGGTTTTGCGGCATGGCAACGAAGGCGACGCCGGAATCGCCGAAGTCGGCGAGGCAGATGGCGTTCCACGTCGCCTCGTGCGTCGGCTGTTCGCCCCGCAGCAACTGGCCGATATTGAGCGCGGTCGCCGTCACCATCGACTCGATCATGAATCCCGTCTTCGGCACGCCGACCGGCACCGGGGTCGGCTCGAGCGGCGGAATGGCGATACAGACGCCGACGCCGAACACGTTGGGATATTTGGCGTTGCGCTGATACTTGTCGACGAGGATGAAGCCGCGCGGGTTGGCGAGGCCCTCGATGTCGCGCAGGGCGGGGATGCCGCGAAACGCCGGCAGCAGCATCGAGAACTTGAACGGCAGCTCGTGAGTCTTCTTTACCTTGCCGTCGTCGTCGAGCTCGGTCGCTTGCACTTTGCCGGGCTCGACCTTGTCGACCTTGGCGTTGGTGACCCACTTGATGTGGCGCTGGCGCATCGCTGATTCCAGCAGGCCCTTGGTGTCGCCGATTCCTCCGACGCCGAGATGGCCGATATAGGGCTCGGCGGTGACGAAGGTCATCGGCACCTTGTCGCGGATGCGGCGCTGACGCAGGTCGGCGTCCATGATCATCGCGAATTCGTAGGCCGGCCCGTAACATGAGGCACCCTGCACCGCGCCCACGACGATCGGGCCGGGATCCTTGCAGAACGCCTCCCAGCGCGCGTTGGCGCTTACCGCGTGATCGACGTCGCAGACCGACTGCGTATTGCCGTTCGGGCCGAGGCCTTCGATTTCGTCGAAGGCGAGTTCGGGGCCGGTCGCGACCACCAGATAATCGTAGCTCAGCGACGAGCCGTCGCCGAGCTCGACGCGGTTCTCGCCCGGGTGCACGCGCGCGGCGCCGGCGCCGTTGAAGGCGACGCCATGGCGCGGCAGCGTCTCGGCGAGGTCGACGATGATGTCGTCCTTCTTGCGCCACTTGACGGCGACCCAGGGATTGGACGGCGTGAACTGAAAGAACGGCTTGTTCGAGACGAGCGTGACTTTGTCTCCGGAACGAATTGCCTGCTTGAGTTCATAGGCGCAGGACACGCCGCCGATTCCGCCTCCGAGCACGACGATATGAGCCATGACTTCCTCCGGCTGTTGAAGCATCATCCGCGTCCCGCGCGGTGGCCGCCTCTTGTTTTTTAATTCGAACACGGCGCCTTCGACGGCGCCTTGATCTTGATCAGCCGGCCGCCATTGCGGCCGGCGGTGTTTCGATAGGGCTAGCGCTTGGCCGGCATGCCGCAGGCGAAAGCGGCGCCGGGCTTCAACCCGAGCTTTCCGAAGACGGTGGCGGCCGGACAGAAGCCGGTGAAGGCCGATTGCAGCAGGTTCAGGCCGACGAAGGCGGTCAGCAGCAGCCAGTACGGGCTGACGAAATGCGCCAGCACGAGGCTGACGAGGATCATGGTGCCCGCCATGGCGAAGACGGCGCGGTCGATGGTCATGGGTTGTCCCTTCCGGGCCCTGTTCACATCGGAAAACCCCTTGCCCGACGGGTGTTTTTCGGCCGGCGCTCCCGAGAACGACGCTCTGGAACGATTGCCGGCATTGACTATATATTCGAATATTCGTATATTCGCAATATACAATATGAAGGTCGCAATGAAATCGCCAATGGACCAGATGACGGCCGCGGCCGACGAGGCGGGCGCACTCCTCAAGGCGCTGGCACATCCGTATCGCCTCATCATCATCTGTCAGTTGATTGAGAAGGCACGCTCGGTCGGCGAACTCGCGGCTCTGCTCGACATCCGGGATTCGACCGTCTCGCAGCATCTCGCGCTGTTGCGCAAAGACGGGCTGGTGGAAGCGCGCCGCGACGGCCAGACCGTCTGGTATTCGATCGGCAGCGAGCCGGCGCGCGAAGTGATCGCAACGCTGTACCGGATCTATTGCGCGCCCGATTGCCGTCCGGCGGTCAAACGCAAAGCCGCACGCGTCTCCCGCACCAAAAGATAGCAATTGCGACAGGTCAAAGCCGCCCCGGTCCGCCGGGGACATATTGAGTTACCGATCCGGGGACAACGACATTGAAACGCCGCACGACGATCATCGCCGCGCTGTTCGCGCTTTCCGCCCAGTCTGCTTGGGCGGCTGAGACCTTCACCGTCACGCCGGGCGCGGTGCCTGACGAGAAGGCGGTGTTCGCCACGGTCGAGACGGCGAATGTCGTGCCGGCGCGGGCGCGGATCGGTGGCACGGTCGCCGAGCTCAACGTCAAGGATGGCGACGAGGTGAAGCAGGGCCAGGTCGTCGCCACCGTCGGTGACGAGAAGCTGGTGTTGCAGATGAAGTCGCTCGACGCCCAGATCGCCGGGCTCGAGGCGCAGCTCTCGCAGGCGGACGTCAATCTCAAGCGCGCCGAGGACCTGTTCGCCAAGGGCACCATTCCAAAGACCAATCTCGATCAGGCGCAGACCGCGTTCAATGTCGCGACCAACATGCACCGCTCCAAGATCGCCGAACGCTCGGTGGTCGAGCAGCAGCTCGCCGAAGGCAAGGTGCTGGCGCCGACGGCCGGCCGTGTCCTCACCGTGCCGGTGACGGCCGGGGCGGTCGTTCTGCCCGGCGAGCCGGTGGCGAGCATCGCCGAGAAGAATTTCGTGCTGCGTCTGCGCGTTCCCGAGCGCCACGCCACTACCCTGAAGACCGGCGACACGATCCGCATCGATGGCGCCGAGCTCGGCGCCAATGGTGCAAAATTCGGCACCATCCAGCTCGTCTATCCGCAGATCCAGGACGGCCGCGTCGTCGCCGACGCCAAGGTCGCCGGGCTCGGCGATTATTTCGTCGGCGAGCGCATCCGCGTCTGGGTCTCGGCCGGCAAGCGCGACAGCATCGTCGTGCCGTCGTCCTATATCATCACGCGCTTCGGCGTCGACTATGCGCGCCTGCGCAAGGGCAGCGAGGTGATCGACGTGCCGGTGCAGCGCGGCCGCTTGCAGCCGCGGCCCGACATGCCCGATGCGCTCGAGATCCTCTCCGGCCTGAAATCCGGCGACGTGCTGGTGTTGCCGTGAATCTCGGACTTTCCGGACGCCTGACCCAGGCAACGATCCGCTCGCCGCTGACGCCGCTGTTTCTGATGGCGGCGCTTGCCGTCGGCCTGCTGGCGCTGCTCACCATCCCGCGCGAGGAAGAGCCGCAGATCAGCGTGCCGATGGTCGATATCCGCATCAATGCGGATGGGCTGAAGGCCCCGGACGCGGTCGAACTGGTGACCAAGCCGCTCGAGTCCATCGTCAAGGGCATCAACGGCGTCGAGCACGTCTACAGCCAGACCGTGGACGACCGCGTCATGGTGACGGCGCGCTTCAAGGTTGGCACCAGCGCCGACAACGCCATCCTGCGCGTGCACGAGAAGATCAAGGCCAATGTCGACCGCATTCCGGTCGGCATCCCCGAGCCACTGATCGTCGGGCGCGGCATCAACGATGTCGCCGCGGTGGTGCTGACGCTGTCGCCGAAGCCGAACGCCGCGGCGCGCTGGACCGAGAAGGATCTCTACCAGGTCGCGCGCGAACTGCAGTACGAACTGATAAAGACCGAGGATGTCGGCCTGACGTATCTTTCGGGCGGCGGCCCCGAGCAGATCCGTGTCGAGCCCGATTCGGAGAAGCTGGCGCTCTATGGCGTGACGCTGCAGCAGCTCGTCGCCAAGGTTCGCGAGGCCAACCGCTCGTTCCTCGCCGGCCAGGTGCGCGACACTGGCATCATGCGCGACGTCGCCGCGGGCCAGACCCTGAACGGCATACCCGATGTCGGGCTGTTGCTGGTGACGACGCGCGACAACCGCCCGGTTTATGTCCGCGACGTTGCGACTGTCATTGTCGGTCCGAGCCCGGTCGAGCATCGCGTCTGGATGGACACGCCTGGACAGGGCGGAAACTGGGAGCGCACGCCGGCCGTTAGTGTCGCCTTCGCCAAGCGCTCCGGCGCCAATGCCGTCGTGGTCGCCGAGCATCTGCTGGCGCGGCTCAAGACCGTCGAAGGCCGGCTGGTGCCGCCGGACGTCACGGTGACGGTGACGCGAGACTACGGCGAGACCGCCAACGAAAAAGCCAACGAGCTGCTCTTCCACCTTGGCCTCGCGACCGTCTCCATCGTCATCCTGATCGCCTTCGCCATCGGCTGGCGCGAGGCGCTGGTCACCGCGGTGGTCATTCCGACGACGATCCTGCTGACCATGTTTGCCGCCAATCTGATGGGCTACACCATCAACCGCGTCAGCCTGTTCGCGCTGATCTTCTCCATCGGCATCCTGGTCGACGACGCCATCGTTGTCGTCGAGAACATCGCCCGACACTGGGCGATGAAGGACGGCCGCTCGCGCCTGCAGGCCGCCATTGAGGCCGTGGCGGAGGTCGGCAATCCGACCATCGTCGCGACGCTCACCGTGGTCGCGGCGCTGTTGCCGATGCTGTTCGTCTCCGGGCTGATGGGCCCGTATATGGCGCCAATCCCGGCGAACGCCTCGGCGGCGATGCTGTTCTCGTTCTTCGTCGCCATGGTGATCGCGCCATGGCTGATGCTGAAGCTCAACCCGGAGGGCGCGGCGCTGCACGGCCATGACGCGGCGCATGGCGAAGGCCGCCTCGGTCAGCTCTACCGCCGCTTCGCCACGCCGATCCTGCAATCGCGCCGGCGCGCCTGGCAATTCCTCATCGGCGTCGGCGTCGCCACGGTCGCGGTCTGCGTGCTGTTCTACACCGAGACCGTGACGGTCAAGCTGCTGCCCTTCGACAACAAGTCGGAAATGTCCGTGGTGGTCGATCTGCCGGAAGGCGCCTCGCTCGAGGATACGGAGCGCACGT
>JAHCKF010000164.1 GCA_026125925.1 Pseudolabrys sp. | reverse complement strand
GTTGTCGATCAGCGTGAACATGTCTGTTGACAGCAGCACCGCCATGTCCGGCGCGTTGCCGGCCTTTGCCGCCGTCATCGCCTTGACGATCGAGTCCTGATAGCTGCCGGTGTAGACCGGCTTCACGGTGATGTCGGGATGCTTCTTCTGGAAGGCCTCGACATAACCGTCGACGATCTTGGTGATCGGGCCGCCGACCGCGATCGGATAATAGAAGGTGATTTCGGTCGCCGACGCGGCCGAGACGCCGAGCGTCAGCGCGACGGCGCTCGCCGTGGCGATACGAGCCAGAACATTCATGGCAGTGCTCCCCTATTGTGAGACGGTGTGCAGCTTCGGCCGGACGGCCGAGCCGAATTCAGCAGTGACGCGCTGGCCGCTGCTCGCCTCGAAGATGTGCGCGGCAGAAGGTTGCCATTGCACGCCGACGGCGGCGCCGACCGCCGGCACGTCCTTGCCTCGCACGCGGGCGAGGATCGGCCGTTCGCCGATCATGCAGGTGACCAGCGCTTCGCCGCCGAGGTATTCGACCGCCGTGACAACGGCATGAATGCCGCCCGGTGCGGCCTCGCTATCCACCGTGACGTCTTCCGGCCGCAGCCCGAGCACGCGGCCCTTGCCCTGGCTGGCGAACAGCACGGGCGCCGACGTGCCGGCGATCACCGCGCCGCCCGCGCCGTCATCGAGATCGAGGAAGCTCATCGGCGCGCCGCCGATGAAGCGCGCGGTGAACAGCGTGGCGGGCCGGTCGTAGAGGTCCGCCGGCGCGCCCTGCTGCTCGATGCGGCCGGCACGCATCAGGATGACCTCGTCCGCCATGCTCATGGCTTCGGTCTGGTCGTGCGTCACGTAGATCATGGTGATGCCGAGCCGCTGCTGCAGGGCGCGGATTTCGCGGCGAAGGTCCTGGCGCAGTTGCGCGTCGAGGTTCGACAACGGCTCATCGAGCAGGCACACCGGCGCTTCGGCGATCAGCGCGCGGCCGAGCGCGACGCGCTGCTGTTGTCCGCCCGACAGTTGTGACGGCTTGCGCGCGAGCAGGGCTTCGAGGCCAAGCACATTGGCGACCTTGGCGAGCCGGGCCGCGATTTCCGCTTTCGGCGCGCCGCGCACCGACAGGCCGAAGCAGATGTTGTCGGCGACAGTGAGATGCGGAAACAGCGCGTAGGACTGGAACACCATGGCGACGCCGCGCGCCGCGCCGGTCAGCCCGGCGACATCGCGGCCGCCGATTTCGATGGTGCCGGAGGTCGGCTCCTCGAGGCCGGCGATCATGCGCAGCATGGTGGATTTGCCGCAGCCCGAAGGGCCGAGCAGCACGGTCAGGTCGCCCTGCCTGACGGCGAAGGAGACGTCCGCCACAGCGGTCGTCGCGCCCCAGCTTTTTGTTATGGCGCGTACGTCAACGCTATGCACGACCTCGTCCCATCGGCCCGGCGGCCTGTCCCCGAGTGCGGATAACAATGCTGCATGACAGTTTTGCGACAGACCGCTCCCGCGTCAATAAGGGAGCCGTAGCCTGTGCAATATGTCAGCTTGGCCGTCGGGACGCGAGGCGATTACTTGCCGTTGAGAATGCGCTCGATTTCGCCGCGGAACTCCTGCGCAAGATCCTCGCGGTCGAGGCCGTAGGCGACGTTGGCCGTTAGGAAGCCGATTTTCGAGCCGCAGTCATAGCTGCGGCCTTCGAACTTGAAGCCGTAGAACGGCTGCGACTTGCCCAAGGTTAGCATCGCGTCGGTCAACTGGATTTCGCCGCCGGCGCCGGCCGCCTGGTTGCTCAATATTTCGAACAGTTCGGGCTGCAGGATGTAGCGGCCGGTGATCGACAGGTTCGACGGCGCATCCTTGGCCTTCGGCTTCTCGACCATCTGCGTGACCTCGAAGGCCTTGCCCTTGGTCTTGCCGACGCCGACGACGCCGTACATGTGGATGCGATCCATCGGCACTTCTTCGACGGCGATGATGTTGGCGTTGTCCTCGAGATCCTTGGTGGCTTCCATCATCTGCGCGAGGCATCCTTTCGGATGCTTCACCAGGACGTCGGGCAGGATCACGGCAAACGGTTCGTCGCCGACCAGATCGCGCGCGCACCACACCGCATGGCCGAGGCCGAGCGGCGATTGCTGGCGGGTGAAGCTGGTGCCGCCGGCTTCCGGCAGGTCATCCTTGAGCAGTTCGAGATCGGCCGTCTTGCCACGTTCGATCAGCGTCACTTCGAGCTCGAACTGGCGGTCGAAGTGGTCCTCGATGATGTTCTTGTTGCGCCCGGTGACGAAAATGCAGTGCTCGATGCCGGCCTGCCGCGCCTCGTCCACCACGTGCTGGATCAGCGGCCTGTCCACCACCGGCAGCATTTCCTTCGGCATCGCTTTGGTGGCCGGAAGGAAGCGGGTTCCGAGGCCGGCGACAGGGAAAATGGCTTTGCGGACAGGTTTCATGCGCTCAGGAACTCGCTGAAGAGAGGGAACCAGGGGGTGCGACTAAAAAGCATGGCCTTTGGGAAAGGTCTAGTTGCGTCAAACTGCGCCGGAATGGGACAGTCTCTCCGACTGTTAACCTCGTCGAAACGGTATTCCGGCTCCCATAAGGCATGGCAAGGAGACTGAACCGCATCTCAATGCGAAACACCCGTCAGGTGTTCCTGGCCGCTGTCGTGGCCTGGGCCGCGGGCGGCGCAGCGGCGTCGGCCGGCGACGGCGACCGCACCGGCGCGATTCCGGTTTCGGCCCGCGCCCAGACGCCCACCTGGAGCGGCGAGGACGGCGCATCCGGCAATCCGCTGATGACGGCGGCGGCGATACGCGCTTCGGCGGCGAACTTCCCGCATTGTATCGACAAGATGTGGCCGCTGGCGGCGCGCCGCGGCGTGTCGCGCGCCAGTTTCGAGCGGCTGACCGCGCACCTGGCGCCCGATCTGCGCATCATGGATCTGCTCGACAGCCAGCCGGAGTTCACCAAGGCGGTATGGGATTATCTCGACATTCTGGTGAACGACAACCGCATCGCCAAAGGCCGCGCGGTGCTGGCGAAGTACGAGCGGCTGTTCGATGACGCCGAACGCCATTACGGCGTCGACCGCTACACCATCGCCGCTATCTGGGGCGTCGAAACCGATTACGGCGCGCTCGCCGGCAACAAGCCGGTGCTGCGTTCGACCGCGACTTTGGCCTGCATCGGCCGGCGGCAACGCTACTTCAAGGACGAGTTCATCGCCGCGCTGGAGATTCTGCATCGCGGTGACGTCAAGCCGGACAAGTTCGTCGGCTCCTGGGCCGGCGCCTTCGGACCGACACAGTTCATGCCGACGGCGTTCAAGCGTTACGCCGTCGATGCCGACCATGACGGCCGCCGCGACGTTATCGACTCCATGCCGGATTTGATCGCTTCCACCGCGAACAACCTGAAGAAAGCCGGCTGGCAGACCGGCGAAACCTGGGGCTACGAGGTCGTAGTGCCAGCCAATCTCGATTTCAGACTCGCTGGCCGCGATCACGCGATGTCGATCCGCGACTGGGAGCGGCACGGCATCGTCCGCGCCGGCGGGCAGGGGTTTCCGCGTCCGGACGATCGTGCGTTCCTGTTGGTGCCCGCCGGCGTGCAGGGGCCCGGGTTCCTGATGCTGACCAACTTCAAGGTCATCATGCGCTATAACCCGGCCGAGGCCTATGCGCTGGCGATCGGGCATCTCGCGGACAGGCTGCGCGGCGGCGGGCCCTTCGTGCAGGAATGGCCACGCTATGAGCGGGTGCTGAGCCGGGCCGAGCGACTGGAACTGCAGCAACTCCTCGAGCGCCACGGCTTCGACGTCGGCGAGCCGGATGGCCGGATGGGACCCCGGACCCGCGACGCGCTGCGTGACTTCCAGATCCGGATCGGCCGCGTCCCGGACGGCTTTGCCTCGGCCGGCATGCTGGAGCGCCTGCGCGGGGGGCGCTAACCAGCGCCGGACCTTCGAGTTGACATTTTTGGCGTGCTATTGGCCCATGCCGGGGGACCGGTCGAACGGTACCCCGATATCCGGCGTTGGACCCGCATGATGGCGCGCAGATCAGGACTGAAGCACTGGCGTTTCGGGCTGGCCGTTCTGGTCCTGGCCGAGTGCGCCGCTGTCGGCGCCGCCAGCCTCGTCGCCGTAACGCCGGCGGAAGCGCAATTCTTCGACCAGCGCTATCCCTCGCTGTCCCGGCAGCGCCAGCGCAGCGGCGGCGGCTTCTTTGAAGACCTTTTCGGCGGCGGACGCTCGCGCGACGAGCGCGAGGTGCCCAACCCGTACCAGCGGCAATATCAGCAGCAAGCGCCCCGCGAGTCGTCGTCCGATAGCTCGCGGGCGCCGGCCCCGCGCAAGGAAGCCAAGAGCGCCGACCAGCCGGAGCCGACGACCAACATCGTCGTGCTCGGCGACAGCATGGCCGACTGGCTCGCCTACGGCCTCGAAGACGCGTTCGCCGACGCGCCGGAAATCGGCATCGTCCGCAAGAACAAGCCCCTTTCCGGCCTCTTGCGTTACGACGCCAAGAGCGATCTCGACTGGTGGCATGTGGCGCGCGACCTGCTCGCCAACGAGAAAGCGAACTATGTCGTGATGATGCTCGGCGTCACCGACCGCCAGAACCTGCGCGAGAAGGACGTCGCCAAGGAAGCCGAGCAGCAGGCCAAGGATGCCGCCGCCAAAGCGGCCCAGGGCGCGCCCGATCAGGCGGCGGGCGGTGCTCAGGCGGATACGGATCAGGCCAAATCGGATCAGTCGGCGCCGGATGCCGAGGCCGTTATTGTCGCGCCGGAGCCCAAGCGCACCGCCAAGCGAAGCGGCAATGGCGTCATCGAATTCCGCACCGACGAGTGGGCCAAGATCTATTCGCACCGCATTGATGAGACCATCGCGGCGCTGCGGAGCAAGGGCGTGCCGGTGTTCTGGGTCGGTCTGCCGTCGATCCGCGGCACCAAGTCGACCTCGGATGCGAGCTATCTCAACGATCTCTATCGCGCGCGCGCCGAGAAGGCCGGCGCGGTCTACGTCGATGTCTGGGACGGCTTCGTCGACGAGGGCGGCAAGTTCACGACCTTCGGCCCCGACTATGAAGGTCAGATGCGTCGTCTGCGCTCGGCCGACGGCGTCTACTTCACGAAATACGGCGCGCGCAAGCTCGCGCATTATGTCGAGCGCGAGATCCGCCGCTATATGGCGAACCGCGGTCCGATCGCGCTGCCGATGGGGCCGGTGGCGCCGGTCCTGAGCGACGGCAAGCCGGCGGCGCGCCCGCTGGCCGGTCCGGTGGTGCCGCTCACGACGATCATCGGCAATAACGACGAACTGGCCGGCGGCAGCGGCATGCGCGCCAATGCCTCGGCCACGACTGTGCTCGTCAAAGGTGATCCCATCGCGCCTGCGCCGGGCCGCGCCGACGATTTCATCTGGCCGCCGGGCAGCGAGCGCCCGAAGGTCGAAAAGCCAGCGGAGAAGCCCGCAGCCACTCCTGCCAAGCCGCAAGCCGCCGTGACGCCGTCTGCCGCGCCCGCGTCGGCACCCGCCGCCGCTCCGCCGCCGGTTGCGTCTCCGCCACCTGTCGCCGCGAAGCCCGAGCCGGCTCCCGCTGAGGCCAAGCCTGCTGACGCCAAGCCCGCCGAAGCCAAGCCCGCCGAAGCCAAACCCGGGCCGAGGCCCGAGCCAAAACCGCGCGCCGTCGAAGCCCGGCCACAGCCGCAGCCGCGTCATGCGCCGGCCGCCGATCCGCGTGCGCCGCGGCCGCCGCAGGGCATCGCGCAGCAGCCGCCGCGACGCCGCGACGATGGCGGACTATTCGGGTTGTTCCGGTAACCCCGATCGCGCCGCCGCCTCAAATCTCCGTTCATCCCCGCGAAAGCGGGGATCCAGTCTGCCTTAGAAGAAAGAACTGGGCCCCCGCCTTCGCGGGGGCGAGCGGATCGGATGAACCGCCCCAATAAAAAAGCCCCGCATGTGCGGGGCTTTTTCTCTTCGAGAGAGCTGGATCCCCGCCTGCGCGGGGATGACCGGTATGATCACCGCGGCAGGGTGGTCGAGCCCATCAGGAACTTGTCGACCGCATGCGCGCACTGGCGGCCTTCGCGGATCGCCCAGACCACCAGCGATTGACCCCGCCGCATATCGCCCGCGGCGAAGACTTTGGGAACTGAGGTCAGATAACCGACCGTATCGGCCGACACATTGCCGCGCGGGTCGAGCGCGACGTCGAGCGTCTTCAGCATGCCGCCATGCACCGGATGCACGAAGCCCATCGCCAGCAGCACCAGATCGGCTTCGATCTCGAACTCTGAACCCGGCACCGGCTTGAACTTGTCGTCCAGCCGCGCGCAGTGCAGCTTCTTCACCTGACCGTTCTCGCCGGAGAACTTCACCGTGCCGACGGCGAAGTCGCGCTTGGCGCCTTCGAGGTGGCTCGACGACGTGCGCATCTTCAGCGGCCAGTTCGGCCAGGTCAGGTCCTTGTTTTCCTTCTCCGGCGGCGCCGGCATGATCTCGAAATTGACGACCGAGACGGCGCCCTGACGGATCGAAGTGCCGATGCAGTCCGAACCGGTGTCGCCGCCGCCGATGACGACGACCTTCTTGCCCGTCGCCAGGATCGGCTCGACCGAACCGAGCGGCTCGTTGCCGACGCGGCGGTTCTGCTGCGGCAGGAAATCCATGGCGAAGTGGATGCCCTTGAGCTCGCGGCCCGGGATCGGCAGGTCGCGCGGCTTCTCCGAACCGCCGGACAGCACCACCGCATCGTATTCGGCGGTGAGCTTCTCGACCGGCAGATCGACGCCGACATGGACGCCGTAATGGAAGGTCACGCCTTCGGCCTGCATCTGCGCGACGCGGCGATCGACGTGGACCTTTTCCATCTTGAAGTCCGGGATGCCGTAGCGCATCAGGCCGCCGGCCTTGGCCCAGCGTTCATAGACATGCACATCGTGGCCGGCGCGGGCGAGCTGCTGCGCGCAGGCCATGCCGGCCGGACCCGAACCGACGACCGCGACCTTCTTGCCGGTCTTGTGCGCGGCGACCTCGGGCTTGAGCCCTTGCGCGATGGCGCGGTCGGCGATCTCGCACTCGATGGTCTTGATGGTGACCGGCGTGTCTTCGATGTTGAGCGTGCAGGACGCTTCGCAGGGCGCCGGGCAGACGCGGCCCGTCACTTCCGGGAAGTTGTTGGTCGAGTGCAGGTTGCGTGCCGCCTCGTCCCAGTCGCCGCGATAGACCAGGTCGTTCCAGTCCGGGATCTGGTTGTTCACCGGGCAGCCGGTCGGCTGGCCGGTGATGCGGCTGGTGCCGTGGCAGTAGGGCACGCCGCAATCCATGCAGCGCGCCGCCTGCTGACGCACTTCGCCCTCAGGAAGAGGGACCACGAACTCACGATAGTGTTTGATACGCTCCTCGACCGGCGCGTATTGACGATCGTGACGTTCGAATTCGAGAAAACCGGTGATCTTGCCCATCTTACTCCGCCGCCTGCATGGTCGCGGCCTTTTCCTTTGCCATCTCAGCGAGCGCACGGGCGTATTCG
>JAHCKF010000163.1 GCA_026125925.1 Pseudolabrys sp. | reverse complement strand
GACAGCCGCGGCCGCGACACGATATTGGCGCCGGGCAGCAGTTTCTCGACGATGCCGCGCATGGTCGCGGCGCCCAGGATCAAGGTCTCCTCGCGTGCGCGCATGTTGAGAATGCGGTCGGTGAAGACATGGCCGCGCTCGAAATCGGCGCCGAGCTGAATCTCATCGACGGCGAGAAAGGCGACGTCGAGATCGCGCGGCATCGCCTCGACGGTCGAGACCCAATAGCGCGCGTTCGGCGGCTTGATCTTCTCTTCGCCGGTGATGAGCGCGACGTTGGCCGCGCCGGCGCGCGCCGCCACCTTGTTGTAGACCTCGCGCGCAAGCAGCCGCAGCGGCAGACCGATCAGCCCCGAGGAATGCGCCAGCATTCGCTCGATGGCGAGGTGGGTCTTGCCGGTATTGGTGGGGCCGAGCACCGCAGTGACGCCGGCGCCGCGAACTCGCGACTGGCGCTGGGATTGCGCAGAAAAGGAAATCGTCATCACGCTCCAGACGCAGCACGGGCTCCGAGTGAGGCCGCGCCGCAGGCTCCTCTAACACATCGCGCCGGTCTGCGACCCCTCAAACAACGTCGCCGTTAAGCTTTGGAACGGCGACGGAACGAACACCGTCCGAATCGCTGATGACGATCGAATGCGCCTTCGTTCACGGCGATATCTCGTTGGCGGTTCCGGGATAGCCACTAGATAGGGTTACAGGGAGCCGGCGGCCAGCCTGGAAAAGCACCCTAATCGTTAATTCTCGCCGGTGGCTGTCCCGTTTTCGCCGCGGCGCGCGAACGGCCCATTTTGTCTCAAATTGCGACGGGTACCGGTGGCCCTTTTAAGGTTCGGAACGAGTCTGGAACGAAGCGGGGGCGAATCAGTGACTCGTGGTGACTTCGGATTCGTTCACGGCGATATCTGGGACGCCGCCGGGAGAGTGCCACCAGATGCGGTGGTCATCATCAGATTCATTGGGCTTTTTCGGCCGTCAATTCTTAACGCGGCAGCGGACTCGCATGGCGCGAAGAGTCAAGGCGGAATCGTTTAGGGCGTCTTGGCTTCGGTCGCCGCCGCTTTCGCCGCCCTGTCACGCGGCTTGATCGAGGCCTTCACCGGCTCGTTGATCCTGGCAGGCCCCGCCGTCGTCACGAACTCGGTGGCCTGCAGGATGGCGCGCCCGATCGGGGTCGGGCCCTCGGCGCGGAACGGCACCAGGACGCGCGTCCCGGCGATCGGCACCAGCCAGATCTCCATATCCCGCTGCTCGGTCAGGTATTTGATGGCGGCGCGTGTGGGGATATAGCCGGCGACCGGCGAGAACTGCACCGCGCAGACCACGGCCGGCCCGGCATAGCCCTTGTCCGCCTTCACCTCGTCGGTGCGCTTGTAGGACAGGCGCAGGTCGTAGCGCAGGCGGCCGTCGAACACCGGCAGGGTGCGGGCGCAGGCCTCCGGGGTCATGACGTCGCCTTTGCCCGGCATGCGGATCAGCGTCGCGGTCATCGGGTCGAGCACGCCCTGTTTGACCGCCTCGGTGATCGGCACCCGCTCTGCTTCGGTCTCGGCCGGCGGATCGAGTTTGAGGTCGCGGACCGTGCCGGCATCGACCTTCAGGCTGATTTCGTCGGTTTTCTTGTAGGAATGGATGCTGGCGGTGTAGCTCGACAGCACCGGCTTGCCGGCCTGCAACGTGCCGCGGGTGACGGTTTGGCCGCGGCCGCCGGTGAAGGCGCGCATCAGTCCGGTCGTCGTGCCGGTCGCGGTCGCCGAATAATCGGCCTCGTCCACGGTGATCAGCCAGGTGCCCTCGCCGATCGGCAGGCCGGCCAGCGTCGCGACATATCGGGCATCGAGCCTAGTCTCTGCCGCCGCCGCCCCCGCCAAGACAAGCCCGGCCGAGGCGGCGCACATGGCCACCAGACCGATCCGTCGCCAGGAATGCCGCGGTGTCCGCACGGGACCTCTCTCACGCGCCGAAGGGTGGCGCCGCCGTGTGGTCGGCCCGCATTGCGCCAATTCTTTGGTGGACGGCCGGCCCGCGGCAATCTAGGCCAATTCGGCCTAAAAAGCCGGATTTCCGGCGCAAATCGCAGCCCATCCCCAACTTGACGCCAAAGCCTGCGGTCTCTATACGTCCCCGGTCCAAGCCCCTCATCGCTGGAAACGGACTGGCGCAAGCCTAAGCGCTTGTCGGGGCGACAACTTTTCTCGCGGCGCCGGAAAGGCGACGCGCCATTTGAAGGATAGGTTTCATGTCCTGGCGTTGCGATCTGACCGGTAAGAAGCCGCTCGTCGGCCACAAGGTGAGCCACTCGAACATCAAGACCAAGCGCCGGTTCATGCCGAACCTGCAGAGCGTCTCGCTGACGTCGGAGATCCTCGGCCGCACCGTGCGCGCCCGCATCTCGACCAACGCGCTGCGCACGGTGGACCACCGCGGCGGCCTCGACGCCTTCCTGCTCAAGGCCAAGGACACCGACCTGGCGCCGAAGATGCTCGAGCTCAAGCGCCAGATCGCGAAGAAGTCGGCCGCCGCCAAGGCGAGCTGATCTCCCGCACCGCCCGAATTTAAAACGCCGCCTTTCGAGGCGGCGTTTTTTATTGCCTGGGTCCTGCGCCGGCCCGCGGCCTTTACCATAAAGCCGCAGCCCGGAACTGCGACGGAACTTTCGGGAACAACCCCGCGTTTGCTGTGACCGTACCGAGTCGCAGGCACGCATGGCCCCCGCAGAAGACAGCCTTGCCGAGATATTTCCTGGCGACAGCGAAATGGCGCGTCTCATGCGGCAATGGGATTGGGCCGGCACGCCGCTCGGACCGCCCGAGGCCTGGCCGGAGGCGCTGAAAATCCCGCTGAAGATGCTGCTGACGTCGCGCTTCGAGATGTGGCTCGGCTGGGGTCCGGAACTCTGTTTCTTCTACAACGACGCCTACATTCCGACGCTCGGCCTCAAGCATCCCCGGATGCTGGGCAAGCCGTTCCGCGAAGTCTGGGCGGAAGTCTATGACGACGTCGCCGATCAGGTCGATCGCGTGCGCGCCGGCGAGGCGACCTGGAACAAGGCGCTGCTGCTCCTGCTCGAGCGCAACGGCTATCCGGAAGAGACCTATCACAGCTTTTCCTACAGCCCGCTGTATGGCGCGGCCGGCAGCGTGGAAGGCCTGTTCTGCACCGTCAGCGAAGAAACCGAGCGCGTCATCAACGAGCGACGCATGGACATGCTGCGCCAGCTCGGCATGGCGCTGGTCGGCGCGGCCGATCAAAGCGCCGTTGTCGAAGCGGTCTGCTCGGTGCTGAATTTAAATCGCCGCGACTTTCCCTTTGCACTGCTCTACCTGCCGAATGAAGCAAAGGCGTGCAGCCCGGATTCCGATCATCTGATCGGTCGCGCTTGGCCCTTTGAACGCTCCGTCTCGGATGAGCTCTTCACGTTCGAATTGACGCCGGGCCCTATCTATCCGGCGGGCGCCTGGAAGCGGCCGCCGACGCAAGCGCTCATCGTTCCCATCCCCGGCGCGGGCGGCGAAATTACCTCGGGCGCGATGGTGTTCGGGCTCAATCCGCATCGCCGCAACGACGTTCAGGTCATGGATGTTGCCCGGCTGGTCGCCGGCCAGATCGGCGGCGCCCTGGCCAATGTCGGCGCCTTGCAGTCGGAGCGTCGGCGCGCCGACCGCATCTGGTCGAACTCCCGCGACCTGATGGTCGTGGTCGGCGCCGATGGCGTCTACAAGTCGGTCAGCCCGGCATGGACGCGCATTCTCGGCCATCGGATCGATCAAGTGGTCGGTCATCATCAGAACGAATTTGTTCTTCCCGACGACGTGCCGTCCTCGGCTGACGCCCTGGACCGGGCTTTGCACAATCGCGATCTCACCGCATTCGAAAATCGCCTGGTCGGGAGCGACGGCGAAATCCGCTGGATTTCGTGGCACACCTCGACCGAGCAGGACCTGGTATATGGCTACGGCCGCGACGTCACCGAGGAGAAGGAGAATGCGGCGGCGCTGGCGGCGGCTGAAGACGCGCTGCGCCAGTCGCAGAAAATGGAAGCGGTCGGACAGCTCACCGGCGGCATTGCCCACGACTTCAACAATCTGTTGACGGGAATCGTCGGCTCGCTTGAGATGATGAAGCGGCGCTCGAGCGAAGGACGGCCGGCGGATGTCGAGCGCTATGCCAGCATGGCGTCGTCTGCGGCGCACCGCGCCTCGTCGCTGACGCAGCGCCTGCTCGCCTTCTCGCGCCGGCAACCGCTCGATCCCAAAACCGTCGGTGTGAACGAATTGGTCGAAGACATGGTGGAGCTCATCCGCCGGTCGATCGGCGAATCGATTTCTCTCGAGATGAACGCCGCGCCCGATCTCTGGTACGCAAAGTGCGACGCCAATCAGTTGGAAAGCGCGCTGCTCAATCTCGCCATCAACGCGCGCGACGCGATGCCTCATGGCGGCCGGCTCACGATCAGCACCGGCAACGCCTTTGTCAGCGGCAAGACCGGACGATCGCGCATCGTCCGCCCCGGCGACTTCGTCGTGATCGCCGTGACCGACACCGGCGTCGGCATGACGCCTGACGTCAAGGAAAAGGCGTTCGAGCCGTTCTTCACCACCAAGCCGATCGGCCAAGGCACCGGCCTCGGCCTGTCGATGATCTACGGCTTCATTCACCAATCGGGCGGCTTCGTTGACATCGACAGCGAGGAAGGCCGCGGCACCACGGTGCGCCTCTATTTGCCGAGGAGCGAAGCTCCGCGGCCATCGATCGACGGATCCGCTGCGGCGCCGGCAATCAATCGAAACGACCTCGTCGGCACGGTCCTGGTTGTGGAGGACGAAGCCGCCGTGCGCGCCATCGTCGTCGATGCCTTGCGCGATTCCGGCTATCGCACGATCGAAGCGGGCGAGAGCGTCACCGGGCTGAAACATCTGGAGTCGAGCGACCGCATCGACATTCTGGTGACGGATGTCGGCCTGCCGGGCGGTCTCAACGGCCGCCAGCTTGCCGACGCCGCGCGCGTGCTGCGGCCCAATCTCAAAGTGCTGTTCATGACGGCTTATGCCCACAATACCCGAATCGGCACCGAAGCGCTGGAGCCGGGAATGGAGCTGATCGCCAAGCCATTTGTCGTTGACGCGCTCATCGAACGCGTCAATGGCATGATCGAGGCCAACCGTCGGCTCGACCCTACGAGCTAATCGACCAGCGCGAACTGCAACAGGATGTTGCGCTGGATGGCCGAGAAATTATCGTCCGACATCAGTGTAATGATGGTCTCGCCGGCTTCGTTGCGGTGCACGGCCATGCCTTCCATATTGTCGATCTGGTAGCCGAGATCGGCCTTGATCAGTTCAGGGCCATCGACCACGGCGCCTTCCTTGATCTCGCTCACCGGCATCCGCCGAATGCGCATGGCGACACCGCGCAGTGGTGAATAGCTGCGCTCGAGCAGCAGCAGGTCGCCCGGCGGCAGGATGGCGCAATCGCTGACATCGAAGCTGTCGCTGCGCTTCACCGTGAAGTGCAGCGCCGCCGCGGCGTTCCGGCTCGCCGGATCGAGCACAAAGGCGCGCAGATTGCCGGCGCCGTCCAGGCTTTCCTCGGTGACGGCAATGAGCTTGCCGGCGTGAGGCTGGCCTTGCGGCGGCGACGCCAGACATTCGAGGCCGCCATTGTAGCGCAAGCTCTTGAACTCCGGCGGCCGGGCGATCTCCTTGCCGCGCGCGGCGAAGCCGTCCTTCACGGCAAAGCGCACGATGCGGTGCACCCGCTCGATGCCGACGTAGAGCGCGTCGCCGATCCGCGTCAGCGATTCCGTATCGTACAGGCGCTGCGATGCCAGCGGTTTGCCGTTGGCCCCGAGCAGCGGCCCCATTTCGGCATCGGCCAGCCCATCGGGGCGGCCGTCGCGATAGACAATGCGCGCCTTGAGCCAGGAGCCTCGGTCGGTGACGGCGAGAACGTGCGCGCCGTCCTTATCGACCTGCAGGCCGGAGATCCCGCCGAAGGCGGCGAAGTCGGAGGTCAGCGCCAGCCCACCACGAAATTCCAGCGCACCGAAACGCACGCGGGTCGGATCGCGGTTGTCGAACGAAGCGATTGGCGTTGCGGTGACGGTGATCGGCGTCGGCGCCGTCGCATAGCGCACGCTTCCGGCCAGCGCCCAGGTGCCGACGGCGATCACGCCCAGCGAGACGATCGCGGCGGCGATCCAACGGCGGCTTCTGAAAAGTCGCATGACGGCGATCCAGTCTCCGCTCGCTCCCGCGAAAGCGGGAGTCCAGCTCTTGAATTTCGTGTACGTGGCTCCTGGACCCCCGCTTTCGCGGGGGTGAGCGGAAGGAACATGCAGCGAGAAGCCCTACTGACTCTTAAGCCACCCGGCGGCGCGGCCGGCGCGGCGGCGCCGCCGCACTGGCGGGCGTGCCCTCGGCGAACAGCTCGGCCAGCTTCTCGGTCATCGCGCCACCCAATTCTTCGGCATCGACGATGGTGACGGCGCGGCGGTAATACCGCGTGACATCGTGGCCGATGCCGATGGCGATGAGTTCGACCGGCGAACGGGTCTCGATGTCCTCGATGATCCAGCGCAGGTGACGCTCGAGATAGTTGCCCGGGTTGACCGACAGCGTCGAGTCGTCGACCGGCGCGCCGTCCGAGATCATCATCAGGATCTTGCGCTGCTCCGGCCGCGCCAGCAGGCGCTTGTGCGCCCAGTCGAGCGCCTCGCCGTCGATGTTCTCCTTGAGCAAGCCCTCGCGCATCATCAGGCCGAGATTCTTGCGCGCGCGCCGCCACGGCGCGTCGGCCGACTTGTAGATGATGTGGCGCAGATCGTTGAGACGGCCGGGATTGGCCGGCTTGCCCGCGGACAGCCAGTGCTCACGCGACTGCCCGCCCTTCCAGGCGCGCGTCGTGAAGCCGAGGATCTCGACCTTGACGCCGCAACGCTCCAGCGTGCGCGCGAGAATGTCGGCGCAGGTGGCGGCAACCGTGATCGGCCGGCCGCGCATCGAGCCGGAATTGTCGAGCAGCAGCGTCACCACGGTATCGCGGAATTCGGTGTCCTTCTCCCACTTGAAGGACAGGGCATGCATCGGATCCATGATGACGCGGGTGAGACGCGCCGGATCGAGGATGCCTTCCTCGAGGTCGAAGTCCCAGGAGCGGCTCTGCTGCGCCATCAGGCGGCGCTGCAGGCGATTGGCCAGCCGCGCGACGACGCCCTGCAGGCTCGACAACTGCTTGTCGAGATAACCACGCAGCCGGTCGAGTTCTTCCGGCTCGCACAAATCCTCGGCAGCGATGGTCTCGTCGAACTTCATGGTGAAGGCGCGGTAGTCCGGGCCGCGCGGCTCGTTCTGGCCGTGTTGGCGCGGCCGCTGCGGCTCGCCGGGCGTCTCGGCATCGCCGAGCTCGCTCTCGTCGGCCATGTCGGCGGTCGGTGCTTCGGCGGCTTCGGAAGCATCGTCCGGCATGTCCTCGGTCGACATCTCGGTGTCTTCCGAGGCCATGCTCTGGTCTTCGTCGGATTCGGAAGCCTGACCGTCGTCGCCGGATTCCTGATTCTTCTGCTCTTCGTCCTCGCCCTCATCCTCGTCTTCGCTCTCGGA
>JAHCKF010000162.1 GCA_026125925.1 Pseudolabrys sp. | reverse complement strand
GGGGTTCTAGCTTGATGGGGAAGACCCCACCCGACCGGCTTCGCCGGTCACCCTCCCCGCAAGCGGGGAGGGATAAGAAAGTCAGCCCTTGATCTGTATCACCTGTCCGCCGTCGGCGACGATGGTGGCGCCGGTGATGTAGGCGCCGGCATTCGACGCGAGCAGCAACAGCGCGCCGTCGAGATCGCCGGGATTGCCGAAGCGGCCCATCGGTATTTCGCGCTTGATGGCAGCGCCCTTGTCGCTGTTAAGGTAGTCGTCGTTCATTTCGGTGACGAACCAGCCCGGCGCGATGGCGTTGACGCGGATGCCCTTGAACGACAGTTCGACCGCCAGCGCCTTGGTGAGCTGCACGACGCCGGCCTTGGCCGTGGCATAGGACGCGCCGCCCTTCGCCACCATCAGCCCAAGCACCGAGGCGATGTTGACGATCGAACCCTTCTTGTTCGCCGCGAGCATGCGCCGCGCCGCTTCCTGCGCCCAATAGAATACCGAATCGAGATTGGTCGACATCATGCGGCGCCAGTCCTCCGGCGTGAGCTCGACCGCCCGGCCGCCATGGGCGATGCCGGCATTGTTGACCAGAACGGTTACGGTACCGAGTGCTTTTTCCGCAGCGTCGAACGCCGCGACCATGGCGGCGCGGTCGGTGACGTCGGCCTCGATGGCGACGGCCTTGGCGCCGGATTTTTCCAGCTCGGCCCTGAAAGCCTCGAGCCGCTCCGCGCGCCGCGCCACCAGCGCCACCGCCGCGCCGTTGTCGGCGAGCGCCTTGGCGAATTGCTGGCCGAGGCCCGACGACGCGCCGGTCACCAGCGCGACCTGGCCGGTCAGGTTGAACATGTCAGCGGCTTTCATGGGGCTCTCCTTATCCCTCCCCCGCAGGGGGAGGGTGGCCGGCCATAAGCGCGGTTACGCGCGTCTGCGACGCGCTATGGCCGGCCGGGTGGGGTCGGTCGCGCCGCAATTCATGATCGATCACTTCAAGCACGCCAGCCAGATTACGATCAATCTCATTGTTCCAGAAGCGCAGAGTTCGAAAGCCGGCATCCGACAGTTTCGAGTCGCGCGCCCTGTCTCGCAGTTCGTGCAGTGGCATGTTGTGCTGTCCGCCATCGACTTCGACGATCAATTTTTCACGCATGCAGACGAAGTCGACGATAAAGCCTTCCCGCGGCGACTGCCGTCTGAAGTGATAACCGCGCTGCCTCCACGTGCGAAGATGAACCCACAGTTTGACTTCCTGCGGAGTCATTGTCTTTCGCAAATTGCGTGCGCGCGTATTGGCCAAGGCTCGCCCCACCCGGCTTCTCGCTGCGCGAGAAGCCACCCTCCCCCTGCGGGGGAGGGATAAGAGACCATCTAGCGCCCATACAACGCGTGCGGCAGCGCGGTGGCAAGCCCCGGCCAGAACCACAGCACGACGAGCGCGACGAGCTGGATCGCCACGAACGGAATGACGCCGACATAGATATGCCGCGTCGTGATCTCCGGCGGCGCGACGCCGCGCAGATAGAACAAGGTCGGGCCGAGCGGCGGGTGCATGTAGGAGGTCTGCAGGTTCACGGCCATCATGATGCCGAGCCAGACCGGATCGATACCGGGCAACTTGAGCAGCGCCGGGGCGACGATCGGCACCACGACGAAGACGATCTCGAAGGCGTCCATGACGAAGCCGAGCAGGAAGATCGCCAGCATCACCACCAGCACCGCGCCGGCGGCGCCGCCCGGCAGATGCGTGAGCCCGCGCGAGACGAGGTCGTCGCCGCCGAGCGCGCGGAAGACGAGGCTGAACATCGTGGCGCTGATCAGGATGAGAAAGATCATCGCCGTGATCTGCGTCGTCTTCTCCGCCACCGGCCGCAGCAGCGCGACGATCGGCGCGCGCCGCCAGGCGAGCAATATGGCGCCGACGGCGCCGACCGAGGCGGCTTCGGTTGGCGTCGCAATGCCCAACAGGATCGAGCCGAGCACGGCGACGATGAGCACGACCGGCGCTAGCAGCGCCTCGATCAGGCTGCCCGCCGGCACGGCGGCGGCGGCGACCGCCGGCGCGCTCTGCGGTTTCAGCCAAGCGATAAGCGCGACATAAGCGAGGTAGAGCGCGACCAGCAGCAGCCCCGGCCCGATGGCGCCGGCGAACAGATCGCCGACCGACACGACGTCGGGCGCGAACGAGCCTTTGGCGAGTTGCGCCGCCTGATAGGCGATGTTGAGTTGGTCGCCGAGGATCACCAGCACCGTCGAGGGCGGCACGATCTGCGCCAGGGTCGCCGACGCCGCCACCGTGCCTGCGGCGAGCCGCGGATCGTAGCCGTGGCGCAGCATCGCCGGCAGCATGATGAGGCCCATCGTCACCGCGGTGGCGCCGACGATGCCGGTCGAGGCCGCGAGCAGCGCGCCGACCAGCACCACGGCGAAGCCGAGGCCGCCGCGCAGCCGGCCGAACAGCCGCCCGACGCGCTCGAGCAAATCCTCGGCAATGCGCGATTGCTCCAGCATCACGCCCATGAAAATGAACATCGGCAGCGCCAGCAGCACGTCGTTGGTCATGACGCCGTAGATGCGCTGCGGCAGCGCACCGAGAATGGCGAAGTTCATCAGACCAAACGCGTCGCCAAGGAAGGCGAAGCCGAGCGAGATGCCGGCCAAAGTCAGCGCCACCGGGTAGCCGACCATCAGCGCGGCAATGGCGACGACGACGAGCAGGACCGAGAAAAATTCAGGAAGCGACATTGTGCCTCTCGGCGCGAAGCACGGTCACGCTGCGGATCGCCTGCGCGATGCCCTGCAATGCCATCAGCACGGCGAACACCGGCACCAGCGTCTTCAATAAATAGACGAATGGCAGGCCGCTGGTCTCCTGCGAACGTTCCAGCACGGCCCAGGAGCGCGCGGCAAAGGGCAGCGCGAGATAAAGTAGCAGCAGCGCGAAGGGCAGCAGCAATAGCAGGCTGCCGACAAGGTCGATGACGGCGCGGGTGCGCGGCCCCGCCTCGGCATAGAAAACGTCGACCCGGACATGGCCACCGGCTTGCAGCGTCCAGGCGGCGGCCATCAGGAATAGTGTGGCGTGGCCGTACATCACCGACTCGTTGAGCCAGATCGAACCGACGCCGAACAGATAGCGGGCCAACACGAGAACGAATTGCAGCAGAACGATGGCGAGCGCCAGCCAGGCCACGGTGCGGCCGATGAGCCCGGTCAAACTATCGATTGCGTCGGCGATGCGGTTCATGATGGCATGATGACATAGCAGCCGGCTTCGCGCTAAACGAGCCCGGCAAGGATGTGTTGAGTATGCCGATGCCCGATGAAGACCTGCTGCGGCGCGCTTTCGACGTTGCCGACCGCGCGCTGGAGCGCGGCAACCACCCGTTCGGCGCCGTGCTGGCCGGGCCGGACGGCGAGGTGCTGCTGGAGGCGGAAAACGGCTATCTGCCGGACGGCGACATGACCGGCCACGCCGAGCGGCTGCTGGCCACCGCCGCCTGCAAGGCCTTCGAGCCGGAGGAACTGGCCGAGTGCACCCTGTATTCCTCGGCCGAGCCCTGCGCGATGTGCGCCGGCGCCATCTACTGGGCCGGCATCGGCCGCGTCGTCTACGGCCTGTCGGAGGCGCGGCTCAAGGAGATTACCGGCAACCACCCGGAGAACCCGACCTTGTCGCTGCCCTGCCGCACCGTGTTCGCCGCCGGCCAGCGCCCGACCGAGGTGGTCGGCCCGCTGCTCGAGGACGAGGCGGCGGAATTGCATGAGGGCGTGTGGGACTGATCCGGCTTCCGCCCGCCGTGGCGGCGCGTTACAGTGCCGCCATGGCACACGATCACGACCATCATCACCACGACCATGATCACGATCATTCCGAGCTGTCGGAGACGCAGTTGCGCGTGCGCACTGGAAGCGATCGATAGAAGAGGTTACGTCGATCCCAAGGCGCTCGACGCCATCGTCGAGATATGCGAGACCAAGATCGACCCGCGAAACGGCGCGCCGCCGTCAATCGCCAGGCGTGGGCGATCAACCTTCCAGCGAGCAATAACTCTCGGTGACGCCACCAGGCGATCAACGCTCGGTCATTTCGCCGCACTGCGGCGATCATCTGATCGCGGTGGTCGAGAACACGCCGCAGCGCCACAACGCGCGGTCGTCTGTACGTTTGTGCTCCTGCTGCCGTGGAAATGCTCGGCCTGCCGCCAGGTCTGGTACAAGGCAGCGCCTGCGCTCGCGCAGTCAAGGACAAGGTGGCTTGGCGAGTCGGTGCATTCCATTGCCTTTTCCGTTGCTTGCGATGCGCCGCACCGGGCTGGGCAGGGACAAGCTCGCCGAACTCGTCACCGCGACTCATGATCGGCACCGGGCTGCCCGAAGGGCAGCGGAGCTTAAGTCATGAACAGGGGTTTCTTCTTTCCCCTCTCTCCCCGTTTGGAGAGGGAACGGCGGCTGTGAAGGCTGAACAGGTGAAGAACATGTGCGATCGCGGACGCGCCTCACCCGCTCGCGCGCTCGCGACCTCTCCCCGCAGGCGGGAGAGGTGATCGCGAGAAACCATGAACAGCGTCCACGACATGGGCGGCGCCATGGACGGCTTCGGCAAAGTCGAGGCCGAGCCGAACGAACCCACATTCCACGAGAAGTGGGAAGGCCGCGTCATGGCCATGGTGCGCGCGATGGGCGCCAATGGCGGCGTCAACATCGACTCGCAGCGCTTTGCCCGCGAGTCGCTGCCGCCCGAGGTGTATCTCGCGAGCTCCTATTACCAGAAATGGTTTCTCGCCATCGAGAACCAGCTCATCGAACGCAATATGGTCGGCGCCGACGAAGTCGAGGCAGGCCATTCGCTGCACGCTAGCCCGCCGCTCATGCGCGGGCCGTTCACGCCGCAAGACGTCAAGCGCTGCGAGACGCGCGGCAGCTTCGCCCGCGAACCGCAGGGCCCGGCCAAGTTCAAGCCGGGCGACAAGGTGCGGGCGAAGAACATCAACCCGGTGACGCATACGCGGCTGCCGCGCTACGTGCGCGGCCACGCCGGCGTCGTCGAGCGCATCAACGGATGCCACGCTTTTCCGGACACCAATGCGCACGGCAAAGGCGATCATCCGCAGTGGCTCTACACCGTGGTGTTCGACGCCCGCGAATTGTGGGGCGACGATGCCGACCCGACGCTGAAGGTGTCGATCGACGCCTTCGAGCCGTATCTGGAGAAGCTGTGATGGACAGCGCCGCTGCCCTGAACGCCGCTCGCGCCGTACCGGGCGTCCCACAGGACAACGACGGCCCGGTGTTCAAGGAGCCCTGGCAGGCGCAGGCTTTTGCGATTGCGCTGGCGTTGCATGAGCGCGGCGTCTTCACCTGGAACGAATGGGCGGCGACGCTCTCCGACGAGATCAAACGCGCGCAGGCCGCCGGCGATCCGGACACCGGCGAGACCTATTACCTGCACTGGCTGGCGACTCTGGAGCGGCTGGTCGCGGAAAAGGGTGTCGCCTCGCGCGACACCCTGCACGACTATCGCCATGCCTGGGAGCACGCCTGCGATCGCACGCCGCACGGCAAGCCGATCGAGCTAACGCCCGCCGATTTCCATCACTAGTGTACGAACCAACTCGGCTGCCGGCATTTCGCGAATGCGCGTCACACCGCGGCCGACCCACAGCGAGATGTAATCCGGCAGGCCCTTCTTGCCCGACTCGGTGCGCATCGGCCGCGTCAGGTCGTTCTGCTGGCGGAACGGCAGCACCGGCACGCCGTCGCACTCATCGATGAATCGGTTGCGCAAACCGCGCGCCGCACGGCCGGAATAGACGCGGGTGATGACCGTCGTGTCTTCGCGCTTGCGCAGCGCGTCGCGATAGGGCTCCTGCACGCCGCTCTCCGGACAGAGCAGAAACGCAGTGCCGAGTTGGGCCGCCTGTGCGCCGGCGTCGATGGCGCGGCGGATGTCAGCGCCGTCCATCAGTCCACCAGAGGCGAAGACCGGCAGCTTCGTCGCCGCGAATACATCGCGCACCAATTCATAAGTCGGCACCATCGATTCTTCGGCGCTGCGCAGGAAGGTGCCGCGGTGGGCACCGGCTTCCTCGCCCTGCGCGGCGATGGCATCGACGCCGGCGGCGGCGAGCACCTTGGCCTCCTCCACCGTCGTCGCGGTGCCGCACACCGGAATGCCGGCCTTCTGCACGCGCGCGATCTGATCCGTGCTCGGCACGCCGAAGGTGAAGGAAAACAGCGCGGGCTTGGCGGCGATGATGGCTTCAAGCTGCGCGTCAAACGGCGACACCGGGTTGGGCGGCAAGGTCGGCGGCGCGAGGCCGAGCCGTTCATGCGCGCGTCGCACCACCGCCAGCATCGGGCCCGGCTCGACGACGCGATCCGGCTCATAGCCGCCGGCGAACAGATTGAGCGCGATCGGCTTGGCGGTCAGGCCGCGGATTTCCGTCGCCGTGTCGAGAATCTGCTGCGGCGATAAATAAGCCGCGCCGAAGGAACCGAGACCGCCGGCATTCGACACCGCGGCGACCAGCGCCGGCGAGCCCGCCCCGCCGGCCATCGGGCCGAGCACGATGGGGTGTTCGACGCCGATACTCTTCAGAAAATCGCCGGGCATGAGAGGCTCCTTCGTCACCAGGCTAGTGGCGAAGCCTCGGCTCCGCCATTCGCGTTCGACGATGGTAGCCTCAACTGCCGGCGATAGTCATGCTTGCCCCGGACGCGGTGCAACACGAGCGGCAGCGAAGTGGTGCACCGCAGAGCCGGGGCCTTCGCACACTCGTTCTTTGGCGGTCCCGGTTCTGCAGCGCACCGCAAAATGCGCTGCGCTGCGCCCGGGACAAGAGCCTACACCCCGATCATGCGCTCGCTGACCATATAGCCGGTCAGCAGCAGCACGCCGAAGACGACGATGAGCACCGCGGCGGCGGCCTCGAAGCCGCGCAGCAGCAGCATGCCGCCGCCGGACTTCGTCGCTGCGATGCGGCCGGCGACGCCGCGCGCCATGACCGCGAGGGTGGCGATGGTGGAGACGGTGATCGCCGTGCCGATACCCATGACGAAGGTCGACGCGACGCCGACCCAGAACAGGCCCTGCGCCAGCGCGAAGACCAGCACGATGATGGCCCCCGAGCAGGGCCTTAAGCCCACGGCGATGACGGCGGCGAGCCCCTTGCGCAACCAGTGCTTGCCCGTCAACTCGCTCGGCTCCGGCGCGTGAGCATGCCCCCAGGCGTGGCCGTCATCATGATCGTGGTCGTGATGATGACCGTGCGAACAGGCCGCCGTGTGCACATGGCCATGGCCGTCAGCATGTGCATGGCCGTGCCCGTGATCGTGCGCGTGAACGTGCGCGTGAACGTGCGCGTGATCATGGGCCTGATGAGAATGGGAATGAGCGTGCGCATGATCGTGATCGTGTCCGCCGGCATGCGCATGCGCGAGCTGCGGCGCCGCGGCCGGCATCAGCAACTTGAGAAACGCCCTGCCCTTCACCCAGGTGAGCCGCAGACCGATCAGCACGATCAGCGCGTAGCTCACGGTCTCGACGACCCGCACGGTGTCGCCCATCACTTTCGAGGTAGCGCCCAGCAACACCGCGGCGATGGCAACGATGGCGATGGCGG
>JAHCKF010000161.1 GCA_026125925.1 Pseudolabrys sp. | reverse complement strand
GTCGCGCCAGGACGGCGCGGCGACCGCCGCACGCGGCAGCGTCTTGAGCTGCGTCTCGACGGCTTTCTCGACATCGGCGGCGAGCCGCTCGTCGTCGGTGATCAGAATCGACTGCGCGCTGACATCGTGCTCGGCCTGCGCCAGCAGATCGGCGGCGATCCAGTCCGGATTGCCGGTCTTGTCGGCGATGATCAGGACTTCGGACGGCCCGGCGATCATGTCGATGCCGACCTGCCCGAACACGACGCGCTTGGCCGCCGCGACATAGGCGTTGCCGGGGCCGACGATCTTGGACACCGGTGCGATCGTCTCGGTGCCGTAAGCGAGCGCCGCCACCGCCTGCGCGCCACCGATGCGGTAGATCTCGTCGACGCCCGCGAGCTTGGCCGCGGCCAGCACCAATGGCGCCAGCTTGCCGTCGGGCGACGGCACCACCATCACCAGCCGCGGACAACCGGCAACCTTGGCCGGAATGGCGTTCATGAGAACCGACGATGGATAAGCCGCGGTGCCACCCGGTACATAGAGCCCGGCGGCTTCGATCGCGGTCCAGCGCGTGCCGAGCTCGACGCCGAGCGCGTCGGTGAAGCGATCGTCCTTGGGCTTCTGGCGCAGGTGATAGGCCTCGATGCGGTCGCGCGCGAGCTTGAGCGCATCGAGCGCCGCCTTGTCGCAGGCCGCCACGGCGGCATCGATCTCGGCGGGCGTCACGCGCAGCCCGATCTTGCCGAGATCAAGCCGGTCGTATTTCGCGGTCAATTCGATCAGTGCCTGGTCGCCGCGCGCCTGCACGTCGGCGATGATGGCGCGCACCGCCTGCTCGACATCGGCCGCGGCCTCGCGCTTGACGCCAAGGAAGGCGCGAAAACGCTGGTCGAAATCGGGGCTGCGGGCGTCTAGACGAATGGGCATGGTCGATCCGGCTCAGGCGGGGCCTTGAGGAGAAGCCCAGAGTGAATGGCGCGCGGACCCCGATCCGTCAACCGCTGCCCTGTCATTCCGGGACGATCCGAAGGACCGGACCCGGAATCCAGAAACCGACTCCGGCCGTCTTGGCCGGATTCCGGGTTCGCGCTTTCAGCGCGCCCCGGAATGACGAACCATTCAGTCCCTGGCCTCGACCGCGTGCACCGGACGGCCGGTGCAGGTCCAGACCGGGCCGAGATCGGCCAGTTCGGCCTCCAGGCACTCGACCTCCAGCCGCATGGCGGCTTCGCCGGAGAAGATCAGGCTGACAATACCGGACGGCGCGTCGGTGGGTGTGAACTCGACCGCCAGCAGGTTAAGCACGGCGTCCTTGCCGGCCGGATCGACGCCGCGGCACTTGAAGGACTGCACCCGCTCGAAGCGCAGGGCCGAGCGGCGCCTGCAGTTCTGCGGCTTGTCGGCGATCGCCTGTTCCCAGTCGAAGCGGTTGAGGCCGAGCACCAGGCGCTTGGCCTTGGGCTGCCAGATCACGTCCGCGACCTTGACGGCGGCGTCCTGCAGGTGGGTCGAAACGACCTCGAGGTCCTCGTCGTCGAGGACGGCGAATTTCAAAGGTTCGGCTACGCGGTCCATGGCAGTCGCTCCCGGTTGCCGTGAAGCTAGGCAGCGCCGGCGCGGGCCGCAAGATGGCGGCGCTAACCGCTAATGCGCTCGATCTGGGCGCCGCAAGCGGCGAGCTTCTGCTCCAGGCGCTCGAAGCCGCGGTCGAGGTGATAGACGCGGTTTACCGTCGTCTCGCCTTCGGCCGCCAGCGCCGCGATCACCAGCGATACCGAGGCGCGCAGGTCGGTCGCCATGACCGGCGCGCCCTTGAGACGGGCAACGCCGTCGATCGTGGCGGTGTCGCCGTTGAGCTGGATCTGGGCGCCGAGACGCGCCAGTTCCTGCACGTGCATGAAGCGGTTCTCGAAGATGGCCTCGGTGATGTGCGAGGTGCCTTCGGCGCGCGTCATCAGCGCCATCAGTTGCGCCTGCAAATCGGTCGGGAAGCCAGGGAATGGTGCGGTCGTGACATCGACCGGCTTGAGACCGTTGCCATTGCGCGCGATGCGGATGCCATCGGGCGTCGGTGTCACCGTGGCGCCGGCCTCGGCGATGACGTCGAGCGCCGCCTGCAGCAGTTCGGGCCGCGCGTGCTGCAGTAGCACGTCGCCGCCGGTCATCGCCACCGCCATGGCATAGGTGCCGGTCTCGATACGGTCCGGCAAAACGGCGTGACGGGCACCGCCCAACCTGTCGACACCCTCGACGACGATGCGCGAGGTGCCGGCGCCGGAAATCTTGGCGCCCATCTTGGTCAGGCAGTCGGCGACGTCGGTGATTTCCGGCTCGCGCGCCGCGTTGTCGATCACGGTGGTGCCCCTGGCCAGCACCGCCGCCATCAGCGCCGTATGCGTGCCGCCCACCGTAACCTTGGGAAAATTGATCTCGCCGCCGCGCAGGCCGTTCCTGGCACGGGCGATGACGTAACCGCCTTCGATCTCGATTTCGGCGCCCAGCTTTTCCAGCGCCATGATCAGAAGATCGACCGGCCGCGTGCCGATCGAACAGCCGCCCGGCATCGACACCCTGGCTTCGCCCATGCGCGCGACCAGCGGCGCGATGACCCAGAAGCTGGCGCGCATCGTCGAGACCAGTTCATAAGGCGCCGTGGTATCGACGATGTTCTGGGCCGAGAGCTCGATGGTGCGGCCGATATTCGGCTCGTCGCCGGCGCGCTTGCCGGCAATCATGATGTCGACGCCGTGATTGCCGAGAATGCGCTGGAGCTGGATGACGTCGGCGAGCCGCGGCACGTTCTCGAGCGTCAGCCGGTCCTCGGTCAGGAGGCTGGCGATCATCAGCGGCAGCGTCGCGTTCTTCGCGCCGGAGATCGGAATGGTGCCGTTGAGTTTTTGCCCGCCGACGATTCGAATTCGGTCCATGGTCGCCCCGCCCGCTTCCGGGCCTGCCGGCCCCCAAAAATCCTGGCTGAATATAGGGGGCGGTCTAGACCGCCCGCCCCGCCGCCGCAAAGCCAAATTATCCGAGGGGTTACCGCCCCGCCCGCCCTGATCGCCCGCCAATAAGGCGAAAGTCCGGTTTCGGTTCCGCTCAGCCTTTCCTGCCGGGCTTGCCGGGCTTTTCGGCGGTTTCGCCGGCGTCCCGGCCCCGCATTTGCGCCTTGCGGCGCTTGAGGTTTTCCCGCAAGGCGGCGGCCAGCCGCGCCTCGCGGGCGGCATTCTGCGATTCCTTGCCGGGTTTCGGCGCCGGGTCGTCCGGGTCGGTCATGCGGGTATCTATCGGGACGATTTCGACTTTCGCAAGTTCACTTAATCTTCAGACCTTGTGCTCAGGTTGCCTTGCGTTTAAAGGGGCGCCTGTGGCAGTTTCCGCCGCGTTCGCGAAGGGCCTTGGCGCCCTGCCCGCGTCCCTTCTGCTGCCGTAGCTCAGTGGTAGAGCACCTCATTGGTAATGAGGAGGTCGAGTGTTCAATCCACTCCGGCAGCACCATCCGTCCCCTGACGCTCAGCCAGCTTTGCCTTCCAGCCAGCCGATCCCGGCCGCCAGCTTTGGCGGCCACAGGACGCGTGTGAGCCGCGCCATCGCCGCTGGATAACGTCGTTCGAGCCACGGCACACCGATCTGTTGCATGAAGGCGGCGCAGACCAGCAGCGTCAGGAACCAGGTCAGGAAATGGTAGCGCGCGGTGGCGACATAGAAGAGCGCCACGGCATGCTGCGCCAGCGCCGCAGCGCCGACGAGGCGCAGCCACGGATCGAAGCTGCGGCCGCACAACACGACGTAGACGAGCATCGCGACGCCGGCGGCATTGAGCGGTACGGTCCAATAAGACTCGGCGGGGCCGGACAGCCAGTTCGGTATCTGCATCAGCGCGCGGTGCGCGACGCCACCGGCGAAATCGAAGGTGACGATCTCGCGCAACGCGGCGAGCCAGGCCGCGGGCGGCATGATCAACAGATTGCTGTCCTGGGCATTCGAACTGAACAACACGAGCGCGCGCCCGAACACCCAGTTGTGGAGCGCCATCGACAACACCGGTAGCGCGCCAAGCGACAAGCCGAGGACGCGCCGCCATTGGCGGGAATAAGCGGCGGCGAGCCAGGCGCCGCCCAGCACGACGAAAGCCGCGACAACGACGATCGGCTTCATCGCCACGCCGGTGACGATGAGCAGCGCGCCGCCGAAGGCCGGGCCGAAGCGATCCTGCGATCCGCCCGCACGGCGGCCGAGCAGCGGCACCAGCCCGGCGATGAAAAGAATATAGGCCATCGGATCGGCAAAGCCGCGCGCCGCCCATTTCGCGTAATCGATGAAGGTGGTGCCGAACAGCACGCCGACCGGAATGGCGACGAACAGCAGCGCCAGCGCGAGCGGCCATGGCGGCGCCAGGAAGCGGCGGAACAGCGCCAGCACGAGCAGCGGCAGCGTCAGAACGAGGGTGACGTAGCCGAGATAGGAATCGCCGAACACGATGTGCTCCAGCGCGCGGAAATAGCGCAGCCCCGGCCCGCCGTAATAAAACACGCGCTCGCCGCCTTCGAGAAAGCCCGCCCAGTCGCCGGCCAGCAGCCTCTGCAAAATGTCGCGGCCGACGCTGTCGTAGAACATGCCGTCGTCGCCGCCGTCGAAAGGCCGCACGCCGCCGAGGAAGCTCGCGTCGTCAATGGCGATCACGAGCGCCGCCAGCGCGATCAGGATGAGGGGCGCCGCGGCACTTCGCGCTTCGATGCGCACGGCCAGCAGCACGATCGCAACAAGGGCGGCCAGCTTGATGAGGGGTTGCAGCCATTGCAGGAGCTGCACCTTGAGCGGCCCTTGCAAATGCATCATCAGGCTATCGGGTTTGATCGCGACGCCAACGACACGGCGCCCGGCATCGGCCGGGGTCACGGCGCGACAGCCGTCGGCGCGCAGCGGCTCGAATTTCTGGTTGGCGCCTTCCCACAAAATGTCGCCGCGCCAGCACAATTGCCCGCCAGCATAGGCCGCCGGCAATCGGATCGCCACAAACCACGGCATCGTGAGATGCCAGCGGTCGGTGCCTTTCCAGAACCGGCCATCACGCCGTGCGCGCTGGATGTCGCTGACCGGATACCAATTGTAACGCGACTCGTTGATGAAGCCGAGCCGGTGCCACACCGGATCGGACAAAGCGAACGACGTTACGCGTCGCGACATGTCCGACGAATGGAAGATGCCGTCGGCGGCGAAGGCATAAACGCGATCCGGCGCGCCGGTATTGCGCCAACAGCCCGGCACCCCGGCGTCACAGCGTTTGTCCGGCGGATACTGCCTGTCGAACTCCGCCGACATGAACCGATAGACGTCGGCCGGCAGTTCGCGTTGCAGCGCGCCTCCCGGCAGGAAGGCATTGAACCCTTCGTCGATGCGCGGCGGCGCCAGGACCCATTGCGCGCCGACACCGACGATGGCGACCGCGATGGCGGCGCCGAAGCCTCGCGTGGTCGCGTGCACGGCGCCGGTCAGAATGAGGACAGCCGCGACGACGAGCAGCGCATAGATCGCGATGTCGTTGACCGGCAGACCGGCGGCGGCAGCGGCCAGGCCGAAAATAACGAGCTTGCGTCCGGTCTGCCCGGGTTTCGGCTCAGTTGCGGCGCTGGCGGGAGCCGGTTGCATGGCGCCTGCCATAGCATCAAGCCCGCAGGTTCGCCATCACAGTCCTTGTTAACTGGCTTGAAAATCTCGCAAATCTGCCCCGGCCCGCGCATTGGCCGGGTCGAAAAACCCATGTTAGAAGCCGCCTTATGCCGGCCGCCCTGTCGCAGAACAAGGAAAGCGAAATTGCGTTTTTCGACAGCCACGCGGCGTCGGAAGCGTATGACGTCTTCACGCCCCTCACCAACGAACGCATCGTCGCGATCGTCACCCGGCTCGGCGCCTTCAAGCCCGGCGCCCGTATCGCCGATCTCGGTTGCGGGTCCGGCGTCTTCTCCAATCTGCTGCGGCGGCGCGGCTTCGATGTCATCGGCGTCGACCTGAGCCCACGGCTCATCCGCATCGCGCGCGAGACCTATCCGGAGATCGAGTTCCGTGAAGGCGATCTTGAGCACCTGCCCTTCGACGATGGGAGTTTCGACGGCGTTCTGCTCGCCGGCGTGCTGCACCATTTGCCGGACTGGACCGCCAGCGCCGCTGAGATCAGGCGTGTCCTCAAGCCGGGCGGCCGCTTCGTTGCTTTCGACCCGAACCGCATGAACCCGGCGATGTACATGTATCGCGACCCGTCATCGCCGTTGTATTCGTCGATCGGCGTCACGCGCAACGAGCGCCTGCTGGTGGCGGACGATCTCGTCAGCGCCTTCAGCGCCGCCGGATTTCGCGTCAGCGTCGAATTTCACTCCGGCCTGAAGTATCGTTATATCGCCGCAGCGAAACTGCGCTGGCTGCTGCCGCTCTATAATCTGGCCGACAGCCTGCTGTTCGCACCGGCCTTCATGGCGCGGCTGCGCGCCTTCATCTTCACCTGCGGCGAGAAGCCGAAGGAGCGAGTGTGATCCGTATCGGCATTGTCGGCGTGAATTACGGGCGTACCGTACTGCTGCCGGCCTTCCGGCTCGATCCGCGCTGCGCGGTCGCGGCGCTGGCGGGCAGCAACGAGGCGCGCGCACGCGAGCACGCACAGGCGGCGAATGTCGCGAAAGCCTATGGCGACTGGAAGGCGCTCATCGCCGACAAGGACATCGACGCGGTGGCGATCGCCACGGTGCCGAGCCTGCAAACCGAGATCGCACTGGCGGCGCTCAAGGCAGGCAAGCCGGTGTTCGCCGAGAAGCCGATGGCGTCGACACTTATTGAGGCGCGCGCCATGCGCGACGCCGCCGAGGCGAGCGGCCTGCCGACCGGCATCGATTTCAATTTTCATCAGATCATGGCTTGGCAGAAGGCCAAGGCGATGCTCGACGGCGGCGCTATCGGTCCGTTGCGCCACGTCACCGTGCATTGGCATGTCGAGAATTACTCGATCCAGAACCGCATGCGGAACTGGAAGACGCTACGCGACGATGGCGGCGGCGTCCTCGGCAACTTCATCTCGCACTGTTTCCATTATCTCGAATGGTTCGCGGGCCCCCTGTCCGGTTTGCAGGCGGGCGTCGGCGGCCTGCCCGGCGACAATGAACTCGACACCACCGTGGCGATGGTCCTGCAATATGCGAGCGGCCCGATTGTCAGCCTGAGCATGAGCTGCGCCTCGTTCCGCGGACCGGGCCACCGCATCGAGTTTTACGGCGAGGATGGCACCCTGGTGCTGCACAACCGCACCGCCGATTACATGCGCGGCTTCGTGCTGAGCCACGCCAGGCGGCCGGGCGAGTTGACGGTGGTGCCGGTGGAGGATCAGCTCGATGCCGGCCAGCCGGACGGTCGCATCGCGCCGGCCTCGCGGCTGGCGGCCCGGTTCCTCGATTGCCTTGCCGACGCGCCCCGCTATAAGCCCAACGCTGCGCCGGATTTCGCGGCCGGTTACCGCGTGCAGCAACTGATCGACGCGGCCCAGCGCTCCAATCGCGAGGGGCGCTTCATCGATGTGGCGCCGGGCGAGATGAAATAAGGACAAGGACAGAGAATGAGCGCGCGTAAGGTTCTGGTCACCGGCGGTTCGGGCTTCATCGGCTCCGGCCTCGTCAAGGCG